>NZ_JBOHKS010000207.1:0-35980 GCF_050729195.1 Hypericibacter sp. | reverse complement strand
GCGTAGTGCAGATTGGTGTGGCTCAGCATCCGATCCCGATCGTCGAGGGCGTCGGATTTGACGACGAGCTCCACGCCTGCCGCGATATTGCCTTGAGACAGCATCACGCCCTTCGGTTCCCCGGTCGAACCGGAAGTAAAGTAGATGGCCGCGAGGCTTTCGGGGCGGCTGGGCAAGGGCTGCGCATCGGGGGTAATTCCCGACAGAAGCGTCGCAAGCCCCCGACCGGCTTCGGCTGCGGTCAGGCAGCAGCTGGGGAGATCTGGCCAGCCGCTTTCCGCCGCGAGTTGATCCGCCATTTGCGGCGTGGTCATCAGCAGTCTGGGCTCGGTCGATCTGAGGATGGAATTGAGGCGCGCGGCAGGGCCCTGAAATTGGAGCGGCACATAGGTCGCACCTGCCGCGAGAATTCCCAGAATGACTTGGATGGCCTCCAGGCTCTTGGGCAGGCAGAAGGCGACGCGGTCACCGGGCAACACGCCATGGCGCTCGCGCAAGAATCGGCTGCAGCGCAGCATCCCTTCGCGCATTTCTGCGAAGGTGAGATGACCCGTGCCGGAGGCCATGGCCCGTCGAGTGGCCCAGGCCGACGGAAATTCAAGGAGTGGCTTCACGCTACGGCCCCCTGCGATGCCCGGTCAGAAGCCATGAATGAACATTTCCCGCCTCGGCAGGCATCGATGTGAGCGCTGCCTGCTGCGCTCTTCCGGGCGCCGGCTTTCCGGCGATTATTGCGCGCGCCCGCGCTTGGCGTCCAGCCGCGGCAGCTCGATCGCGGGGCAACGATCCATGATCACGGTGAGGCCGGCTTTCTGGCCTCGCGCCGCGGCCGCGTCGTCGCGCACGTCGAGCTGCATCCAGACGGTCCTGGCGCCGATGGCGATCGCCTCGTCGACCACGGCACCCGCCTCTTCGGAGCGGCGAAAGATATCGACCATGTCGATTTTCACCGGGATGTCGACCAGCTTCGCATAGACCGTCTCGCCATTGATCTTGCCGCCGGCCTGGCCGGGATTGACCGGTATGCAGCGATAGCCCCGCGACTGCAGGAAGCGCATCACCCCATGGCTGGGCCGCTCCGGCTTGGGGCTCGCCCCCACCACGGCGATGGTCCTGGTCTCGGCGAAGATCCGCTCGAACAGCGCGTCGGGATAATCCGGCATGGGACTCTCTGAAGGAGCTCGAATTGTCAGGGATATGTGATGCCGCCAGTGTCCTTCATCAACCGCGCCATTCGGGCTCGCGCTTCTGCAGGAAGGCATCGATGCCCTCGGCCGCGTCCGCCGCCATCATGTTCTTCACCATGACGGAGGCCGCGTAGCGATAGGCCTGTTCGAGCTCCAGCTCGGCCTGGCGATAGAAGGCTTCCTTGCCGAGCGCGAGGACCCAGGGCGACTTGCCGGCGATCTGGCGGGCGAGCTTCATGACTTCGGTATCGAGCTCTGCCGGCGCCACCACGCGGTTGACCAGGCCCAGCCGGCGCGCCTCCTCGGCCTCGACCAGATCGCCGGTCAGCAGCATCTCCATCGCAGGCTTGCGGCCCACGGCCCGCGTCAAGGCCACCATCGGCGTCGAACAGAAGAGGCCGATATTGACGCCGGGCGTGGCGAAGCGTGCGTCGTTTGCAGCGATCGCGAGGTCGCAGGTCGCGACCAGTTGACAGCCGGCCGCCGTCGCCACGCCATGGACGCGCGCGATCACGGGCTTCGGCAGCCGCGTGATGGCGAGCATGAGTGCGGCACAACGCTCGAACACCTGTTCATAGCGCTCGCGGGCCGGCATGGCCCGCAGCTCGCGCAGATCATGGCCGGCGCAGAAGGCGGGACCGTTGCCGGCGATCACCACCACCTTGGCGGCGGAATCCTGGGCCAGTCGGGCAAGCGCCTCGAGCAGCTCGCCCATCAGCGAGAAGGAGAGCGCATTGCGTGCGGCCGGACGATTGAGCGTCAGGATGGCGATGCCGTCTTCGATCCGCGAGACAAGCTCGGGCTCGTTGGCGAGGCTGCTCATGAGGACTCTCTTTTGGGGCCGCTTGTCGGCTAGAGCCCCATCTGCTTCAGCATGGCCTGGGCCAAGACACTCTTGGGCCAGCTCAGGCTCTGGGTGATCGAGAAATGATGCGTGTCGGGCAGCTTGATGAACTCGGTCGGGAGCCCCTGCCGGCGCAGATAGGCCTCATAGGCCTCCGACTGCTTGATCCATTCCGGCGTCTCTTTGGCCCCGACCGCGACCAGGACCGGGCAATGCGCGCGCAGAGGGAGGCTCAGCGGGCTGTTGCGCGCCACCATCTCCGGCTTGAGCCGGATCTCCGCATTGGCCTGGATGCGCAGCACAGGATCGATCTGATAGATGCCGGTGAGACAGGCAGCACCCTTGATGACGTCGGTGGGGACCGGGCTGCGGGTCCAGTCCTCGGCCAGCATCATCGCGGCCAGATGGGCGCCGGCGGAACTGCCCGAGAGATAGATCTTGTCGGCATTGCCGCCGAGCAGGCCCGCATGGCGATAGATCCAGATCACCGCGTTACGGGTCTGCTGCACGACGGTGTCGAGCGTGACCTTGGGGCAGAGATCGTAATTGAGGACGACCGTCGTGGCGCCGCCCGCGACCAGCGGCTCGGCGACATAGCTGAAATCCTTCTTGTCGAGCGCCCGCCAATAGCCGCCATGGATATAGACATGGATGGGCGCGCCGGGGCTGCTCGCCGGAAACACATCGAGGCGCTCGCCGGGGCTCTCGCCATAGGCGATGTCCGCGGTGTGGCGAAGCCTGGCCCTCGTCTCGGCCGACAATTTGGCGTCGCGCGCCAGCCATTCGTCGCAATCGGGCGCGGCGATGCGCGGGCTGAACTGCGCGTTGACGGTGGCGTCGTCGAGATGATCATAGGCCATGAAGTTCGCCTGCCGTTAGAGACCGCGCGATCTTGGCCGATGGCGGGCGAGGGGTCCAGAGCCGCGGGCAAAGAGCGAACAGCCCTATGGCGCTCGCGGCTATTCCGGGAATAGGAAGGTCACGATGAGCCGGGCGCCGAACCCTTCGGGACCCCCTTTGGGCGCATCGGCGTAATAGCGCACGCCGCCGCCGATGCTCAGGGGCTGGTCGCCGATCTTCAGCAGCTGGGTGACGGTGAAATTGAGCGGCACCGTCCATTCCTCGGCCTTCCAATTGTAGGTCGATTCCGTGTTCAAGGTGAAAGTCATGGCCTCGGCGGTGGTGTAGGAGACGAAAGGCTGCAGGAAGGCGCTGCTGATCGCCTCACGGCTGTCGGCACCGGCGACCGACCAGATCTGGTTGGCTAGCATGCCGATGGTCCAGGGGCCGGCCTGCTTCAGGACCACGAACGTCGGCCCAAGGCCGAACTTCTCCGAACCCAGCAGATCGTCGGTCGCCGTCGGGATCAGGAAGGCGGGACCGGCGCCCCAGATCAACCCGCCGAAGGCAGAGGGCGCCTTGGGCGAGAAGAAGAAACTCTGGGTGACGTCGCCGAGGCCGAACTGATGCTCGTTGAAGGGGTAAATGTCATTCTGATAACTGATCGGCAGGATGGTGCGGGAAATCACATTCCAGTCGGGACCCAGCGAGATCGGGATCACCGGCTGGACGTTCACATAGTAGCGCTCGCCGTCATTGGGTCCGATCTTGAAATCGGCATTGAATTGGAAGGGAAGGCTGATCAGTGAGGCGACCGGGTTGCTGAGCTTCTTGGCGAGCTCCTCGTTCGATTCCTGGGCGTTCGCCGGACTTGTCAGCGAAGAGAGGGCGAACATTGCCAGGGCCAGGCTCAGGCATCGAACGATCGATCGTTCCAGAGCGGTCGCCATTTTCGTTCTCCTGTGATCAGAATCCGGCGCCGAGCGTCAGCGTGAAGACATCACCGGCGATCCGATCGACGGCCGTGATCTCGTGATTCCAACGGAACGTTGCCGTGAGCAGGCTCGGCAGATAGATGATCCCGATCTGCGGACCGATCGCGTAGACGGCGTCATGATTGTTGTTGGCCGCGTCCGAGCCAGTGTCGTCCGTTGTCTGCCATTGCGCATAGCCGGTCACCGCGAGGTCCAGCAGGAATTTCTCGTCGAGCGGGATGTAATGATCGACCGCCCAGTTGAAGCTGGCGCGCTGTCCCGGGGTCAGGTCCTCGCCCTCGACCTTCGAGTTGAACTCGTAGGTGAAGGCGCCGACGACGGCCGTGGTGCGGTCGGCCCAGGGATACCAGGCGACCGAGCCCTGGAACTGCTGGGTCCAGAAACCGAGGCCGATATTGTCGGTCGAGCCCGCGTTGAACCGTCCGGTCGGCGCGTAGAAGCCGTAGCCGACGGTGAAGTCCCAATGCTCCCGGTTCCAGCTCAGCCAGAGCGGCTGGACGAAGAGATCGCCGAAGCCGAAGGTCGACTGGCTGGCGTTGCGTCCGAAGCCGCTGATGGTCGAGACCGAGGCGTCGAGCGAGGTGTTGCTCAAGGTCGGGATGACATAGGCACCGTAATGGCCGCCCAGCACGTCCCAGGGCGCGATATAGAGGAAGGCGGGGGCGACCACGAAGAGATCGACATCGACATTGACGTCGACCTTGTTGCCGTTGGGCAGCGTGACGGAATCGGTCTTGTGACCGTCGTCGTTGTAGAAGCGGTCGGCATGGTAATACATGCTGTAGTCCGCGATGTAGAAGCCCGGCTGCGGCATGACCGTGTCGCGCGCATTGGGCAAGCCGGCGAAGTAGTGGCCCGTGCCGCCGGCCTGTGCTGCGCTCGCCGCCAGAAGCGCAAGGCCCAGCATCAGGAAGAACACCGAGATGCGACCGCGGCCGTGACCGTCCCTAGGTTTGAATGTCACATCGTCCCCCCTTGGTTTCCGATCGGATCGGCTCATCTTCTCAGGAAGCGAGCCTGCCTCAAGATAGGTGGTTGGCCCAAGGTCGAAATGCGGCCATGCTGGGTGATCCGGATAAAGCCCGTCGTTCGAGCCGTCCGGCGATCTTTGTCCGCAGCAACGGGGGAGGGCGGGGCGTTCCATGAATTTCGATCCGGGCATAGCGCCGACCTCTCGTCAAACGGCCGGCAGGGGCATGGTGTGGATTTCCGGCGGCGTCTTTCGCATGGGATCCGACCATCACTATCCGGAAGAGGCGCCGGCGCATCGCGTCACGGTCGATGGTTATTGGATGGACGTCCAATCCGTCACCAATGCCGATTACGCCGCCTTCGTTGCCGCGACGGGCTATGTGACCATGGCCGAGCGGCCGCTCGATCCCAAGGATTATCCCGGCGCCAAGCCCGAGCTGCTGAAGCCCGGCGCGCTGGTGTTCCGAAAGACGGCGCGGCCGGTCGACAAGCGCGATCTGAAAAACTGGTGGCATTATGTGCCCGGCGCCGATTGGTGCCATCCGCTGGGGCCAAACAGCGAGATCGAGGGGCTCGAGCGGCATCCGGTCGTGCATGTCGCCGATGAGGATGCCGAGGCCTATGCGGCCTGGGCCGGCAACTCATTGCCGACCGAGGCCGAGTGGGAGTTCGCCGCGCGCGGCGGGCTCGATGGCGCCGCCTATTGCTGGGGCGATGAGTTCGAGCCCGAGGGCAAGCCGATGGCCAATACCTGGCAGGGCGAGTTTCCCTGGCAGAACCTGCTCGAGGACGGGTTCGAGCGCACCGCGCCGGCCGGCTCCTTTCCCGCCAATGGCTACGGGCTCTACGACATGACCGGCAATGTCTGGGAATGGACCAGCGACTGGTACAGCGCACGCCACAGCGCCGACGCGGCCAAGGCCTGTTGCGTACCGGCCAACCCGCGCGGCGGTCCAGTGGAAAGCAGCCACGACCCGCGTCAGCCCAACGTCAGGATTCCGCGCAAGGTGGTCAAAGGGGGATCGTTCCTCTGCTCGCCGAGCTACTGCCTGCGCTATCGCCCGGCGGCCCGTCAGCCGCAAATGGTCGATAGCGCGATGTCTCACATCGGCTTCCGCTGCATCGATCGAACCAGGAGGGCTCCATGACTGACGTGCCCGAGAAGCGTCCCGAGACCACCAGGGCCAGCGAGAGTATCCCGAGGACCGTCAACCGGCGTCAGCTGCTGAAGGCCGGTGGATCGCTGGTAGCCGCGGCCGCCATGACGGCGACGGCGATCGGTGCCGCCAAGGCCGACGACACAACGACAGGCACGCAAATTGCTGCGGCGACGACCGGACTGCCCAACATCCTGGTCATCTTCGGCGACGATATCGGCCAGACCAATATCAGTGCTTATTCCTTCGGCGTGATGGGAATCCGGACCAACAATATCGATCGGATTGCCAAGGAAGGCATGATGTTCACGGACTATTACGCGGAGCAGAGCTGCACCGCCGGCCGTTCTTCCTTCATCACCGGACAGAGCGTATTCCGCACGGGTCTCAGCAAGGTGGGTCTGCCGGGCGCCGATATCGGCCTGCGCAAGGAAGATCCGACCATCGCCGAGCTGTTGAAGCCGCTGGGTTATGCCACCGGCCAGTTCGGCAAGAACCATCTCGGCGACAAGGACGAGTTCCTGCCGACCAATCACGGCTTCGACGAGTTTTTCGGCAATCTCTATCACTTGAACGCCGAAGAGGAGCCGGAGCTGCCGGACTATCCGAAGGATCCCGAGTTCCGGAAGAAGTACGGTCCGCGCGGTGTGATCAGGTCCTTTGCGGACGGACGAATCGAGGATACCGGCCCGCTCACCCGGAAGCGGATGGAGACCATTGACGACGAGACAGTCGATGCCGCCATGGATTTCATCGACCGGCAGGTGAAGGCGAACAAGCCGTTCTTCTGCTGGTGGAACGCGACCCGCATGCATCTGCGCACGCATGTCCGTGACTCGATGAAGGGAAGGTCGGGTCAGGACGAATATCTCGACGGCATGCTCGAGCATGACGACGATGTCGGCAAACTCCTGCAGAAGGTGGACGACCTCAAGATCGCGGACAACACGATCTTCCTCTACACAACCGACAACGGGCCGCATGCCAACACCTGGCCGGATGGCGCGACGACCCCGTTCCGCTCGGAGAAGGATACGAATTGGGAAGGGGCCTTCCGCGTTCCCTGCATGATCCGCTGGCCCGGCAAGATCCAGCCGGGATCGGTGTCGAACGAGATCGTCAGCGGCATGGATTGGCTGCCGACCTTCCTGGCGGCAACCGGTGTTCCCGACATTAAGGAGAAGCTTCTCAAGGGCCATCAGGCCGGGAGCATGACTTACAAAGTTCATCTCGACGGCTACAACCAGCTCGACTATCTGACCGGAAAGGAAAAGAAGGGCGCCCGCGAAGAGATTTTCTATTTCTCCGACGATGGCGATCTGATGGCGGTGCGTTACCAGGATTGGAAGCAGGTCTTCCTGGAGCAGAGGGCCCAAGGCACCTTGCTGGTCTGGGCCGAGCCCTTCACGCAGTTGCGCATGCCGAAACTCTACAATCTACGGCGCGATCCCTATGAGCGGGCGGATGTGACCTCGAACACCTATTGGGACTGGGTTATGGATCATGCCTTTCTGGGCGTGCCCACTCAGGCCTATGTCGGGAAATTCCTGGCGACCTTCAAGGAGTATCCGCCCCGACAGAAGGCGGCGAGCTTCACCATCGACCAGATCCTGGAGAAGCTGCAGACCCCAGCGGGCCAATAGAGGCGCTCGGGCAAACCGGCCAAGATGCCATTGGGTCCCCGCGGGTGTTCGGTGTTCCCCGTGGGGATTTGGCATCAAGCCTGTTGTGGGAGAGGCGGGCGTCATCTACACTACATCCTTGGCGTGCATTGACGCTGCGCCAGGCGGTTGCAGCGGAGAGCCGATTTAACCGATATCGAAGTGCCGTGACGCGGTCGCATTTCTGAGGAGGGCCCAGCTCTTCGTCCAGAAATGGGGAAGCCATGCGTTGTGGACGAACGGCGAGTGTCGCGATTGCCCGGCGAATCAATCGGCTCGCGATAGGAATCTTTACGGTTCTGCTGATCGCGACCTGTTCAACAGCCCGAGCGCAGGATGTCGGTCCTGGTGCGGTTGTCGGGCCCGTCAACCGGGCTGCAGGCATGAGCACCGTGCTGGGCGGAACCACCATCACATCGACTGGCACAAACACCGGCATCAACGTGACCGGCGGGGTGGTGAATGTGAATCCGGCTGCTGGGTCGGCGCCAGGACCGATCGTCGTGCAGAGCGCCGGCGGCCCCGCAGTTCGCGCTCAGAGCGGTCAGGTTACCATCAGTCCCAACTCGACCTTCCGCACCACGGGCGTTGGCCCGGGTCTGGTGGCCTTCGGCGGCGGCGGTATCGATGCGAGCGGTATCACGGTCAACACGGCGACGCTCGGGCCTTTGAGCGGCGGTGATGCGTTCATAGCCGATCCTGGCGGAACCATCCATCTGGGCGGCAATATTACGGTCACGACCAACGCCTTCAACGCCGTCACCTTTGCGGCCGGCGGCGGCGTTGCTGGCAACGGCCGCATCACCGTCGACGGCCCCAATCTTTCGCTGTCCTCGCAAGCCAACGGATCGATCGGCGTCTACCTCCATGACGGCGGCCAGGTGTTTCTACCCTCAGGTACCGTCTTCACATTTGCTGGCGGTGCGAGCTCGGGGATTGTTGTCGATAATACGACCGCGTCTGGTTCGCTGGATGGGCTGACCTTCCATTTCAACGGCCCCGGGACTTCCTCCAATTCGAGCGTTGGAGCGACGGTCGAGAACAGCGGGAACCTGACGATTCAGAACATGACGGTCGACGGCCCCGCAGCCGGGGCCGGCGCTATCGCTCGCACGAATGGCCGGATCAACATCTCGAACAGCAGCATAACCATCGCGGACGTAACGGGCGGGCCTGTTGTCTATGTGCTGTCGACTCCTAACTTCCAGCCCGACATCTATGGCGTCACGGGTTTCAGCACGACCGGCGGTTTGTTTGCCAATGGGGGGACGATCGTCAGCAATGGCGTGACCATCGGTGTTACCGCGACGACACCCAACCCCCAAGGTTTCGGCATTGTTGCCAACTCGGGCGGCAGCGTCGATTTTACATCGAACATCGTCACCGTAACGGGAGACAGAGCGTTCGGGCTGTTCAGCCAGGACGCCGCGACACTCACAGGCCACAGTTCGACGGTCATAGCCAGCGGTGGTGGCGCGGGAATCCGGTTTCAGAATTTCGGCGCGGCGAATACAGGCCGCATCACCCTGACCGATACGACCGTCGACGCCAGCGGCACCGACACGGTGGGCCTGGTGGCTTCCGGAAGCTCAACCTCGACGAACATACTGAGTATGACGGGCGGCCGCCTCACGAGCGCCGACGATACGGCAATCCTCGCCCTCACGAACCTCGATGCGACCTTCCAGAACGGCGCCGTCGTCACGGGCGGCGGCGGTTTTCTGCTCGAGGGCTCAGGCACGTCGCTGATCAACCTGACGGCGGACGACAGCCATCTCACGGGCAACGCCTCGGCTGCCGCGGCGACGACCGTCAATCTGACGCTGCGGAATAACTCGGATTGGTCTGGTGCCGCGTCGGATGTGAACAATGTCAGCCTGAGCTCGAATAGTCTGTGGAACATGACGGACAGCTCCACGGTGCGGACCACCGTCAGCGACACGGACAGCCTGATCCAGTTCACGGCGCCATCGGGCGGTGTCTTCAAGACGCTGACGACGCAGAACTACACGGGCAGCGGCGGCAATCTTGGTTTGAACACCTTCCTCGGGACCGACGGCTCGCCCTCGGACCTGCTGATCATCGATGGCGGTGCCGCGACCGGGTCGTCCACGATCCATGTGACGAATGCGGGCGGGCCCGGGGCTTTGACCACCGCCAACGGCATCCTGGTGGTCGACGCCACCAACGGCACGACCGACCCCGGTGCCTTCACCCTGGCCGGCGGCACCGTCTCGGCCGGCGGCGCTATCGGCTACCAGCTCTTCCGTGGCAATTTCGACGGCTCGCCCAGCGAGAGCTGGTATCTGCGCTCGGAGGTCGACTGCACGCTCGATCCGAGCTTCCCCGGCTGCGAGGCGAACCCCGATGCCCCCAGGGTGCCGGTCTACAGCCCCGATACCTCGCTCTACACCGCCATCCCCTCGATGGCCCTGATCTATGGCCGTGGCATCATGGATACGCTGCATGAACGGGTCGGCGAGGAGGAGCATCTGAGGAACCGCGATCGTCTCGACGACGACACGGCCGGCTTCTGGGGCCGTGCCATCGGGCAGTTCGGCCGTCAGGACGGCGATTCCAAAGGCGTCTATGACGAAGGTCCCAAGTTCGACTACAGCATGGGCGCGATTCAGATCGGCAAGGATCTCTATCGCGGCGAAGACGAGGACGACATCAAGGATAGCGCTCGCGATCATGCCGGCGTCTATGGCGCCGCCGGCCTGATCGGCGGCGACGTCACCCATTTCGACGGCAACAATGCCGGCAGCGATCTGATCGGGATTTACAGCCTCGGCGCCTATTGGACGCATTTCGGTTCGTCGGGCTGGTATCTCGACGGCGTGTTCCAGGCGAGTTGGTACGACGTCAATGGCGATTCCCTGTCGCAAGACAATCTGAACACGGCGGGCTGGGGGATCGCGGCCTCGCTCGAGGGTGGCTACCCCATCAAGCTCGGCGACGGCTACCAGATCGAGCCGCAAGCACAGGTCGTCTATCAGACCATCCAGATCTATGACGCCAATGACGGTGTGTCGGAGGTGTCGTTCGGTAACATCCAGTCGCTGACGGGACGGGTGGGTGTTCGCCTGTCGCGGGACTGGCAGCTCGAGGACACGGCCAAGCCGCGCCAACTGACCGCCTGGATCCGGCCCAGCGTCTGGGAGGAATTCCTGGGCACGCCCCATACGCGGATTTCCTCGCCGACGGGTCCGGTTCCCTTCAGCTCGGATATCGACGGGACCTTCCTGCAGCTCAATGCCGGCGTCAGCGCCGAGGTCACCCATGCGATGTCGCTGTTCGCCAATGTCGGCTACGACACCGCCCTCGACGACAACAACAGCTACGACGTCAACGGCAAGGTCGGCGTCAGATTTACCTGGTGAAAGCCTCCTACGCCCTGGTCTATACGTAGGGCAGTGGATTCAAGAGGCAAGCGGCGTTTCGATCATCGGCGCTCGGGAAATGTCTCGCCGGCATCTGGGAATTCGTCAATTACACGACGGAGTGTCGCGATGAATTACACAGCAGGGCTGGCGATCGCGCTGGCGGTTGCGTTCACCATGTCGGCATGCGCGACCGACTCCTCCAAGAGCACGTCCACGACGGACTCCTCCAAGAATGCGCCCTATGAGCTGGTGCAAGGTTATCCGACGCCGGACACGGCACAGCGCGCGCAGGATGACGCCGATTTCCAGCGCGCCGTGACCGCCTATCGCTTCTGGTACCCGGCGGTTTCGGTCGAAGGAATCTTCAACGGGAATCGTGCCGTCGGAATCCAGGACAACCTGGCCATGGGCATCGCCGCGGCCGGTCCGCGTCAGGTCGGGTTCACGCTCAATTCCGACACGCCCTATGGATCGGCCGCGCTCGACCTGTCGCAAGGCCCGATCGTGATCGTGGTGCCGCCAGGGCCCTATATCGGGCTGGTCGACAATCACTATCAGGGTTGGATTCTCGATCTGGGCCTGCCGGGACCGAACGAAGGCAGGGGCGGGAAGCATCTCATTCTGCCGCCGGGCTATAAGGGCCAGGTGCCGGCCGGCTATCAGGTCGGCCGGTCGTCGTCGTTCAAGGTTCTGCTGGCCGTTCGGGCGCTGCCGATGAAGGGGAATGTCCAGGGTGCCATGGATGCCCTGCGTAAGCTCAAAATCTATCCGCTCTCGACCGCCGCCCATCCCAAGCTCATGACATTTGTCGATGTGACCGAAACGTCCATGGACAGCACGGCGTTGCGCTGGGAGGACAACATCCAGTTCTGGGAAGAGCTCCATCGGATCGTCGATGCCGAGCCGCTGGTGGAGCCGTTCCTCCCGATGTACGGCCTGCTCTCCGCGCTCGGCATCGAGAAGGGCAAGCCGTTCGCTCCCGATGCGCGCATGAAGGCCATTCTGGAGCGCGCCGCCGAGGCGGGGCGGGACCAGATGCTGGTTTCCGCCTTCGCCAGCACGCGCCCCGACCGGCTGGCCTGGCCGGACCGCAAATGGGAATGGATCGGCCTGGTTCCCGGCAGCGCTCAGTTCGAGACGCCCGCCGGTATCGACCTCGAGGCCCGCGATCGCTGGTTCGCGCAGGCGATCGTGACCTCACCCGCCATGTTCCGCCGCACCGCCGGCGCGGGGTCGCTTTATTGGCTGGCGGCGCGCGACGGGACAGGCGCCTATCTCGACGGCGGCAAGAGCTACAAGCTCTCGATCCCGCAGCCGGTGCCCGGCAAACTCTTCTGGTCGGTGACCGTGTATGACGCGGCGACGCGTTCGGAGGTACAAACCGACCAGGACAAGGCTGCGCTCCGCTCGATGTTCGAGCTGAAGGATGCCTCGACCTCCGCGCCGGTCGATCTCTATTTCGGCCCCGTGGCGCCCGCCGGCCATGAAGACCGGTGGATCAAGACCAATCCCGGCAAGGGCTGGTTTGCCTATATCCGCATCTATGGCCCGCAGCAGGCGGCGTTCGACGGCAGCTGGAAGCCGGGGGATATCGAGGAGACGAAGTGAACGGCTTTGATCTAACGCGCGGACCCATCAATTGGGACTGACGGAAGTTGGCCAAGTTCCAGCGATAAACTGGGATGAGCCCCGTGCAAGGAGGCCAGTCATGAGCAATATGTCGAGCCCTTCGGATCTGAGCCGTCGCCAAGCCTTGACCTTGCCTCTCGCCGCGGCCGCCGTCGGTCTGCTGGCGCCGTCCCTCGCCAAAGCCGCCACCGGCGATCCACTGCCTTCCTGGAACGACAGCCGCTCCAGGACGGCGATCCTCGATTTCGTGACGCGCGTCACGAAGGAGGGCGGGCCCGATTTCGTGCCTGTCGAGGACCGCATCGCGGCGTTCGACAATGACGGTACGCTCTGGTCGGAGCAGCCCGCCTATTTCCAGTTCTTCTTCGCGCTCGCCCGGATCAAGCAGCTCTATCCCGAACATCCCGAGTGGGAAAATCAGCGGCCCTTCGCCGCGGCGATCGCGGGCGACATGAAGACGCTGGCCGAGAGCGGCGAGAAGGGCATGATCGAACTGGTCATGGCGAGCCATGCCGGCATGACCACGGCGGAGTTCGCGCAGCTCGTGGTCGATTGGATCACCACGGCGAAGCATCCCCGTTTCAACCGGCCCTTCACCGATTTGGTCTTCCAGCCGATGCTCGAGACCCTGGCGCTGCTGCGCCAGAACGGTTTCAAGACCTACATCGTGTCCGGCGGCGGCATCGAGTTCATGCGGCCCTGGACGGAGAAGGTCTATGGCATTCCGCCCGAGCAGGTGGTGGGGAGCTCCATCAAGACCAAGTTCGAGATGAAGGACGGCAAGCCGGTCCTGATGCGCCTGCCCGAGATCGACTTCATCGATGACGGTCCGGGGAAGCCGGTCGGGATCAATCGCTTCATCGGCCGCCGGCCGATCTTCACTGCGGGCAATTCGGACGGCGATCTGGAGATGCTGCAATGGGTCACGGGCGGGCAGGGGCCGCGGTTCGGCATGCTGGTGCATCACACCGACGAGAAGCGCGAATGGGCCTATGACCGGCAATCCTCGGTCGGCAAGCTCGACAAGGCGCTCGACGCCGCGACGGCGGCCAAATGGACCGTGGTCGATATGAAATGGGACTGGAACAGGATCTATCCGTTCGGCGGGTGAGCCCTGAATGCCGTGATATCAGAGGGTTGATAGCAGCTGCGAAGGATATTGGGCCGAAACCGTGGACTCGTTACCGCTATCTGTCAGTGGTCGGAGCTATTTGGCAGTAGAAATGGGATTCGGCGGCATCTGGTGGCATCTGGTGGGATAAGAATTCGGTGAGGAAAGCTCAGGTGGGCGGCGGCGGGGTTCTCTACCGCGAGGTCTTTCGGCGCCTGGGCCGAGCGGAGGGAGATTTGGGGGCGGGTTCGGTCGGCGGCGACCCAGCCCAGTCATCTGCGTAGCAGCGCTGGTACCACTCCATGAAGGCCTTCGCCCGCTGCCGAAGCGCCATGGTGGGCGTGCCGGCGTCGCCGAACTGGTCGCTGAAGTCCAATGATTCAGACACATGCGTCACAGATAGCGCGGCTGCTTGGCCGCTCAAAAGCCAGTCTGCGCTGACCTTTAAAATCTCAGCGATCCGTCGCACTGCCTCGGCGGGGATCGCTCGTTCGCCTCGCAGATAGTTCTGCAGCGATTTGTAAGGAATTGCCGCCTCGTCCGACAGCCGGCGAATCGTGTAACCACGATGGGCGAGCGCAGCGCCGAGTCGGATGCGCAATTCTCCTGAAGCGTCGCTCGGTGAGCCCAAACAAATCCCCTGGACTTTGACAAAGGCTCATTTGAGCCTATAATGGTCCTATGTTAGGACCACATCATACCCGACGGAAGGCCGATTTACACCACCAGGTGAGGGCCGGCTTTATCAGCCGTGGAGACACCTTCACGGCATGGTGCAAGCGGAATGGCATTGATCCTTCCTATGCCGCTCGCTTGTTAAACGGCCACAGGAACGGCCCTGCCGCGCGCCAAATCCGCCATCGAATCCTCCGTGCAGCGAGGATGGTCAATGGCTAAGGCTGTCGGCGTCGAAGCGCGTTGGCGCCGCTCGATCATCCTGCCCGCTCTCGATCATTCGGCAGAATCGGGAGCCAAATCGGAAGCGATTCGCGAAATCGCGAAAAAGCCCCACCTCCACCCCACTGGCAAAGAGGTGCACATCTCCGAGCGAACGCTTTGGCGCTGGATCGCGGCGTTGAACGAGCGCGGCGTTGGTGGGCTGGCACGCCAGCCACGCGAAGATCGCAACGTGAAGAAAGTCCTGATCTTCCGGCTCTGGGATGAGGCTGTAGAGTTCGACGAAGCGACGCGGGGAGCCATTTGCGACCGCCTCAATGAATATATTGGAGGGCTCTATGCCAAGGGATTCACGCGGCGCCAGCTGCAGCTCCTGGCGAAAACGGAGCTGGAGAGATGCACGCGAGCTGCTGGCTGTGCCCTGCCGCCGGACAAGCTCAAAGCGATCTGCCACGTTCCGATCGCCTTCATCAGGCGGCATCGGCACAAGCGGATAATCTACCGTAAGGACAACGACGCGAAGCGATTCAGCGACACCGAGCGGCCTCGGACTCCGAGAACCCGCGAAGGTCTCGAACCGATGTCCATGGTCTGCGCCGACGTTCACCACTTCGACGTCATCATGCAGCGTGACGATGGCTCCGTGTTCACTCCCAAGCTGATCGCCTTTCAGGACCTGCATAACAATCGAATCTTCGGCGACCTGGTGTTCCCTCCGCAGGGGACGTTCGTATGTCGGCGGGATGTCAATCTGGCATTCATCCGCATGACGCAGCACCCACAGTGGGGGCTGCCCGCTCTGGTCCTGGTAGACAACGGCAAGGAGTTCGGTCATTTCGATTTTATCGATGACGCGATGACGTTGGCTCAGCGTGCCCGTGTCGAATTCAGCGCCGGCCTCGTCGGCGACCATCCCGACGCGGTCGCCAGAATGAAGGAGCTATACGCCGCGCGCCGAAAGGCAATCATTCGATCACTCCCGTACAACGCAGCGGCGAAGCCGATCGAAGGAACCTTCGGCAACCTGGAGCGCTACGTCTTTTCGCACATGCCGGGTCATATCGGCGGCAACCGGATGCGGCAAAAGAGCGCCAACGTCGGCCGCGCGCCAAAACCGTTCCCCGGTGGCCCCGATGAATTCCGTCGGGCGTTCACGACGGCCATTGAGTTCTATCACTCGTTGCCACAACAGGGCGCGCTTGCAGGGAAGAGCCCACGACAGGCATTCGAAGATGCCATCGCACGAGGCTGGCAACGGATCGATGTCGATCCGATCGCGCTCGCCGAAGTATTTTCCGAGCCGGTATCATGCACGGTTCGCCAGGGTGCAGTTAAGATCAAAAAGCGCCTATACGAAGCGCCCGAATTGTACCGCCTGATTTCGGGCACAAAGCTGCGCGCCCATCTGCCATTGGACGAAACCGAAGAGCGCGTGGCGTTGATCGGAGAGGACGGCTTTTACTGCTTTGTGACCCCGGTAGAGCGCAAACACATACTGGATATTAAGGGGGCCAAAAATGGGGCGCGACGAAGCGCCGAGCAGAACGAAGTCCTGGCGCAAATGCGGTCCGAGATAGATCCATCAATCGATCCCATGGAAGAGATTCGCCGCGCGATACCGGGCGGCCCCGCGCTCATCCCGCCGAGCGGTGGCGTGATCGAACTCGACAAACATGCCGAAGCAATCGCGGATGAACGGCGAAAGCTTCCTAAGCCACAGGCTAAATCTGGCCTGTCTGTTAACAGGAAAGCCGAGTTTTGGCGACAGCTCGATAGTGGCGTGCTGCCCGAACCGACGGCGGACAATAGTCATGATGCCCAGGAGCTGACGCAAGGCGCGGCGGCCACGCGGGTTAAGAAAGGTGGTGTGGGATGAGCGAAGTCGTTCCTCTTCCGAATTCTGGCGGTGATCCGAAACGCGAGATCATCAAGACGCCGACGCTCGATACTATTCATGGCCTGATCAACCAGGTGCAGCGGAACCCCAAGCTGGGGATTCTCGTAATCATCGGACCGCCGGGCGTCGGGAAGACCACGTCGCTTGAGGCCTATCAGCGTGGGCGGCCGGCAGACTATTGCAAGATGACGACGGCGCATGACTCGCTCGGCACCGGACTGAGGCATATCGGCAAAGCCATGGGCATCGATCTTTTGGACACCATGGCGAGCAAGATGTTCGACATCCTTGCCCGCGTTATGTGCGAAAGAGCCAGCTCTCGCGCGCCCGGCCGGCGCCCGATCCTGATGATCGATGAGGCACAGGACATGTCCGACCGGCTTATCCAGACGATCCGAAGCCTCCATGACAGATGCAACGAGGGGAACGACAAGCCAGGCTACGGGCTAGTGCTATGTGGCAACGCCACCTTCCCGGAACGATTCAGCAGAGCGCGCTTCGAGCAACTGCGCGACCGCATTTTCATGATTTGGACCGTCAAGGAGCCGGAGATCGGCGACTTGGAGGCGATCTGCCAGCATTTCGGCATCACCGATGAGCGTGCTGTGAAACTCCTGGAGCGGCAAGCCTTGACCGGAAGCCTCCGGCGGGTGGTCCGGATCATGGAGACGGCGCGCCTCGCGCCTGGGCCAAAGAGACCTCTCGATGCGCAAGCGATCGCTTCGACCATCGAACATTTGGGATACGTTAAGAACTGATGGTGGATTAAGAGCCGCCGAAAAGAAGCGGCCAAAGTGCGTGTGGACTGCTGCAACACAAGGAGAAGTGAGAATGAATGCGATTAGCCAGCCGAAGCCAAATGCAGAAGGAAAAAAAGGCCTGCGAGATCTGATTGCTGATGTGCGGGAGAAAGCCGCGCTTAATGGGGTATGCGCCATGTGCCAGCTTCGGCGCGATTTTACGGACGCCGAATTGCAAGAGGCGTCTTTGTTCGACATGGCTGCGGCACTACGTGGAGTTCTGGAGGAATGCCAGGATCAGTCGGTGGATGGGAAGAAATTTGTCATAGGCACGACGGTTGATCTTGTTGGGCGCCTTCGGGAGTTGGAGTGGGAGGATCATGAACCTCGTTTCGAAAGCTAAAATTGGTTTGATCCACGTCGCCAAGGCCAAGCTCGGCCTTGGCGACGACGACTATCGCGCGATCTTGCGCCAGGTCGCCGGCGTCGAGAGCAGCACCGCTCTCGACGAAGCCGGCTTCGACCTGGTGATGCTCCATTTCGAGAAGCTGGGCTTCAAGAGCGATTGGGGTCAACGAAACTTCGGACACCGGGCCGGCATGGCGACGCCAAACCAGGTCGCACTCATTCGCCATCTGTGGAGCGACTACACCGCCGGCGAGGGCACCGACGCCAGCCTCGGTAAGTGGCTCGATCGGCGGTTCAAGGTCAGCTCGGTGCGCTTCCTCGACGCCGACGCGGCTCGGAAGGCCATCGCGGGACTGCGCAACATGACCCAGAGACGGAAGGCTGGTCATGACCCGAAAACCGCGGCCTGAATTCCTGACATCCTCCGAATGGCGCGCCCGGCACCTCCGAGGGCAGCCCTCGCGGATCGCTGGCGATCCGGAGCTGCGCGCCTTCATCGACGCACACCTACCTCAAATGAGCTTCTTGAAACTGGCGGCCTTGGCCAGAGAAAAATTCGGCGCCGATCGAGCCCCCAGCCGGTCGGCCGTTCATCGGTATTGGAAGCGGTTTTCCGGCGCCGAGTGAGCCGGCGCTCCTACCCTAACCCTGGGATGGCCCTTTGCCGGCCATTTAAACGGGGTTTTAAACGGGGAGTCGGTCTCCGGGGTGGGGGTGGTAGCCCATTTCGCGCTCCCCCTTGCACGGGCCGCTAATCGCCCGACCAAAACGGCCCTGCACACCAGCCCGCCCGAACCGGACAATTGTCCGGGTTTCATATCTGACTATCGCCTGGGCAATGTCGCCGGCATGGCCAAGTGGCAGCCCGGCTTAAAGATGGATCCGGACATCTTTCTGCTCCCGAAAGAGTGGCGACCTGTCGCCGAGATCGTTGGGATAGACCCGATCCTGAAGTTGGCACAGACGATCGGAGGCTCTCAGGTTTGGGTAACGAGAAATCCAATCTTCAGAGGCAAGCCAACGGTACTGGTCGAAATTGTCGGACGTGAGGCCGCAGAGGCCATTGAGGATGTCTTCGGCAGAGGCCGCATGATGATTCCGCGATTCACGAGATTGAAGCGCATCATACGTGCCAGGGAAATGCAGCAGCTCAGAATGAGCGGCGTCGGGATCACCAAGCTCGCGCGCCAATTTAAGATGCACGAACGAAGCGTGCAGCGGTCTACCCGGACCAAAGGGCTCCGAACCAAGGCGAGCCTCAAGAAATGACCCCGAGCTTCATCTCACCCAATCGGGCCGGCAGGCGCTTATGCCGGTGCGTGCCAGAGCGACATGATCGCCCGAGCGCGCCGGGGGCTGAACGTGCTGGTTCCACGTGAAACTCCCGCCGTTCATCCTCACATGAAAGCTGATCCATGCTGATCGAAGCTATCACCGCTGAAGGAACCAAGGGCAGTCGCTGGCGTATTCGTGTGATCCGCGCTGGACTGTCGGGCAACCGCAACTTCTATCCTGCCGACGTTCTCAAGAAGACGGTTCCGCTGTTCGAAGGCACGCGCGTGTTCGTCAAGAGTGACGCCGAGCATTTGACCGGCGGCGGCAAGGACGTTCGCAACCTGATCGGGCGCCTGGCTTCGCCCGCCTTCATCGGCAGCGGCGCGTCGGCCGACGGCGAAATCCAGGCGACCCTTGAGCTGATCGAACCCGATGGCGCCATCGCCCAGAAGATGCGCGAGGCGTTCGCGCGAGGCATGACCGATCTGTTCGGTTTCTCGATCGATGCCACGGGCGCAACGAAGCCGGACCGCATGAACGGCCAGAGCGTCAAGGTCGCGACAGCGATCTCGGCCGTCAATTCCGTGGATCTTATTGTCGAGCCCGCCGCCGGCGGGCAGATCATCAACCTCATCGAAGGTCAGACGAACATGGAGCTTACCGCTCTCTCTCAAACCATCATCGCCGACATCGTCTGCGCCAGCGGGTTGCCGTCGGCCGTCCAGACGCAGTTGATCAAGGATCACCCGGCATCGGCGGGTGTAACCGAAGAGGCGTTGCGGGAATCGATCGCCCGAACCAAGGCCATTGCCGCGCACTTCACCGAAAGCGGGAAGGTCATGATGGGCGACTTCGACCCGGTTGACAGAAATCTCGGCCAGTCCGACAAAGTGACCGAAATCCTGGACGCCTTCTTCGATCCCGAGCACAAGGACCATCGGCACGCGCGGTCATTCCGGGAGTGTTACGTCACCATCACTGGCGACAAGAACATCACCGGCATGCTCGGAAACAGCGGCCACGCCCTGTTGCGGGAGTCGCTGCTTGCCGGCAGCTGGGCCAACGTGCTGGGCAACGCCATCACGCGTCGGATGGTGAACGAGTACCGCCGCCCGACGCAGTACGATCTCTGGCGGCAGATCGCCACCATCGCTCCGGTCCAAGACTTCCGCGTCAATGAGAGAACGCGCGTCGGCGGCTATGGCGACTTGCCGATCGTCGGGGAAAGCGGCCCGTATACCGCCGTCGCATCCCCAACCGATGAGAAGGCCACCTACCAGATTCAAAAGCGTGGCGGTACGGAAGACATCACCCTCGAAATGATCGCCAACGATGACGTTGGCGCCATTCAGCGCATCCCAATCAGGCTGGCCGGCGCGGCAAAGCGCACATTGTCGAAGTTCGTCTTCGATCTGCTTCGCACCAACCCCGTCATCTATGACGGTTTGGTTCTGTTTCACGCCACTCACAACAACCTCGGGGCCGCCGCGCTCGATGCCACCTCGCTCGCGGCCCGTCGGCTCGCCATGAAGCGGCAGACTGAGCTGAGCAGCGGCGATCGTCTCGGCATCGGACCTCGCTATCTGATCGTGCCCGATGACCTGCAAGAGACTGCCGTCAACCTCTTCAACCGCAACACCAACAACGACAAGACCTTCATCCAGGCCATGACCCTGGAGGTCCTGCCGATATGGTACTGGACGGACTCGAACGACTGGTTCCTCGCGGCCGATCCGGCCGATATTCCCTGCATCGAAGTGGGGTTCTTCAACGGACAGCAAGAGCCCGAGCTGTTCGTCCAGGATAATCCGACCGTCGGCTCGATGTTCACCAACGACAAGCTGACTTACAAGATCCGGTACATCTACGGCGCCACGGTCACGGACTTCCGGGGGCTGGATAGGTCGGTAGTTTAATGAGCGATCAACCGACCGAACGCCAGAAGGCTCTCGGCAGTCTCTCCGACGAGATTTCCAGAACCCTTGGCTCCATGCCGCTGCTCGAAGCGGATGCGGTGCTCGATGAGGCGCGTCGGTTCTCCTTCACGAAGACCTATTCTGGCTATACCGATCTGGCGGTACGCAAGGTTCTCGACACCAGCGATACGGCCACCCTTATTGCCGTCATCCTGGTGGGGCTGACGCTCGACGAAGCGGAGACGGTCATCGCTGTGGTTCGCCGCACTCTGTGGCCGGCTCATTTCGCGACAAAGCCGAAGACGCATTTCGGGCGACAGTTCGCGGCCTATGTGCAGGGTAAACAGCACGTCCAACAGGGCGGGAAGCTGAATTGAGCGATCTCGTTCTTGGCGTGACGCTCCGAGCCGACGGCAAGAGCTTCGTTGGCGAGGTAAAGGTCGCCCGCGATCAGCTCAAGGGGCTCGGCGACGATGCGGACCGCTCGGGCCGAAAAGGCGCCGCCGGCTTCGACATTATGGGCGGCGCAGCCGAGCGCATGCGCGGGTTCGTAACCCGCGCGATCGGCGCCTATGTAGGCTTCCAGAGCATCACGCGGATTATCAGTTCGGCGGCCGATGAGATCATGGCCTTCGAGAAATCGAACGCCAATCTCAATGCCGTGCTGCGCGCCACCGGCAATGCAGCCGGTCTGACGGCAAAAGACTTGTCCGACCTGGCTGACCAGATCGAAGGCTCGACACTCTTCGATGATAACGACGTGCGTCAGGCCGAGGCGGTGATGCTGACGTTCCGCAAAGTCACAGGCGATACGTTTCGCGAAGCGATCATGCTCGCAGCTGATCTATCGGGCCTCATGGGCGGCGATCTCCAGGGAGCAGCCGTAATGCTCGGCAAGGCGCTCCAGGATCCGGTTGAAGGGATCACGGCCTTGAAACGTGTCGGCATCGGGCTGGCACCGGTCCAAGAGGATATGATTAAGAAGTTCATGGCTGCGGGCCAACAGGCCAAGGCGATGCAGGTCGTTATTAATGAAGTGGCCCACCAGGTTGGGGGCGTGGCGAAGGAGCAGGTAACCGGGCTGACCGGTGCCGTGAATAATCTCGACGACTCCTGGGGCAACTTGATGCTTTCACTCCGAGAGGGGACCAGCTTTCAAATTGCGCTCGGTGCTGTTGGACTCTTGAATCGGGGTGTCCAGGGTCTCAACAAGATCGTCGATGATTTCAATGATCCGAACGGTTCACTGTGGAACTGGTCCAAGGGCAGCCTTGCGGAGAAGTGGGCAATTCCGGATGCAGAGAAGGCGCTCCAGGGGCTGCATGACGAGCTGGTGTTCGCCCTATTGCTGCCCGACGGCACCGTGTCGGATGAGGCGTTCCAGCAGCTCTATCGGCAGATCGATGATGCCCAACGCAAACTCGACAGTCTGCGTATGTGGGGTGGCGCCGGCACGGGTTCGAGCCGATCGCATATGCCGACCGGTACGACGCTGAGCTATACGCCGCCGGTGGTGCCACCTAGCGACCCGGTCGGCCTGTCCGATGAATACCTCGCCAAGCTGAAAGCGCGACAGGAGATCATCGCGCAGTTCCACCTCGACCAGGTGATCCAGCAAGAGACCGACTGGCGCGCGGCGCAGCAGCGCGGCGCCGCCATGGTCAAGGAAATGACCGACGCCACGAAGCGCCGGACAGAGGCCGATCAACAGGCTGGAAAGACTCTGACCGAGCAGCTGATGACGCCACAGGAGCATTACAACGCCAGCCTGGCGGAGTATAAGCAGCTGCTCGACGCCGGCGTGATCAGCCAGGAGACGTTCACCCGCGCCGTCGTGGCGGCGGGCAAAGAGCTGCAATCGACCGACGCGATCGCCAATGAGCTGGAGAGCGCCTTCGACCAGGCGTTCGACCGGATCGGGCAGAGCATCACCGACATGGCGACCCAGGGAAAGTTCCAGCTCGAGGATCTGGGCAATATCGGCGGCGCCGTGATCTCCGAGCTGCTGCAGGAGCTGTTGAAGCTCTCGATCATCAACCCGCTCAAGAACGGGCTGTTCGATTCTGGGCTGCCGGTCATCGGCGACGTCATCACCGGCCTGCTCAATGGCCTCGGGAGCGGTGGGGCGGGCAGCGGCAATGCCGGGATCGGTTCCGCCTTCTCGACGACGGCCGGACGCAATGCGGCCTATGGCGCCTACCACAGCGGCGGCAAGGTCGGGTCCAACGGGTCGCCCCGGTTCGTCGATCCCTCGGTCTTCGCCGGCGCGCCCAGGTTTCATGACGGCGGCCTGGTCGCCGGCGAGGTGCCGATCATCGCCAAGCGTGGCGAGGAGGTGGGCTGGCCCGGGCAACTCGCCGATAAGTATGGCGCGAAGGTCCAGGTCACGGTGATCAACAGCACCGGTCAGCAGGCGCGCACCGAAGAGCGGCGCGGCTCGGACGGCCGCCGCGAGATCGCCGTCTATGTCGGCGACATGATGGCGGCCGACATCATGAAGGGCGGCAAGCTGTCGACCGCAATGGAGCAGGCCTATGGGGTCAGGCGGGGTCGGGGTCGATAGGCCTCACCCGGCGCTATCTGCGGACGACCCTTATACGGTATGCTCAACCGGGAGCATGCGCAGGAGCACTTCATGGCTAAGAACAAGTTCAAAGAGTTCCTAGGCTCTCGCCGCTGGAGTGGCATTGAGCGTGAATTCGTTAAGGAGGCCGAGTTGGACGATACGCTCCCGAGCCCGAGGTCTTGGAGGCAGCTGGAGCAGTACCTAACGGACCGTCATGCGCTGCCAGGTGCCATAGTGGCCGCGAAGTCCGTCTGGCTGACTTACAAGGACCTACAACCTGGCGCTAGGCCACCAGGCGCTGCCCCCTCGTCCTAGAAGCAGGCGCTAGCCGTCGGCGAGGGATGGCCACCCACCGTGGCAGGGGCCGCCCCGGCCAGTCAACCAGGTCGCCCGGCACTGTGCGGCAGCTCTCGCATAAATTTGTAAATTCGCCTCACACTAGGGGTAACGATTTTCAGCTCTCATGAACGCCGTTCGAAGGGCGTTCATACGATCTTAGAATCGGCTTTTTCCAATGATTTGCGCCGTCGAGGGAGATTTCTGGCGAACTCTTTTCGCAGGCGACCTTATATCTTTGTATTCGCTATCGTTTTCCTGGTCACCACTGACAAATAGTGCCGACTCTCACTGCCAAATATCGTTGGCGCTTACACCGGCCGCTGCACTGGCTTCGGTGGTGAGGTATCATGATACCGCATCAAAAATTGGCGGATTTCTGCGAGTTTTCGGCGCGATAAAAGCTTGACCCTGACGCGGAAATCGCGATACTCCGCCGCCGAACTGCCGGGCGGGGAGGGTTCCTCCTCGGCCACCGGCACCAGAGACAACAACGGACCGCCATGAAGACCTATACCGCCCGACCCTCCGACATCAGCAAGAAATGGATCGTCGTCGATGCCGACGGCGTCGTGCTGGGTCGGCTCGCCTCGATCGTCGCCAGCCATCTGCGTGGGAAGCATAAGACGACCTTCACCCCGCATATGGACTGCGGCGATAACATCATCGTCATCAACGCCGCCAAGGTGCATCTCACGGGCCGCAAGCTCGAGAATCGGCGCTTCTACTGGCATACCGGCCATCCCGGCGGCGTCAAGGAACGCACCATGGGCGAGATCCTGGGCGGCCGCTTCCCCGAGCGCGCGGTCATCAAGGCCGTCGAGCGCATGGTGCCGCGCGGTCCGCTGGGCCGTCAGCAGATGAGCAATCTCAAGGTCTATGCGGGCGCCGATCATCCGCATGCCGCGCAGAACCCGGAGCCGCTCGACGTCGCGGCGATGAATCCGAAGAACAAGAGGATCGCCTAAGTCATGACGACCGAGACGCAGAAGCTTACCGACCTCAAGGAGCTGCGTGGGGGGGCAATGACCCCGGCAGCCTCCGCCTCCGCGGAGCCGAAGATCGACGCGCAGGGCCGCGCCTACGCGACCGGCAAGCGCAAGAACGCCATCGCCCGCGTCTGGATCAAGCCGGGCTCCGGCCGCGTTTCCGTCAATGGCCGCACCAGCGAGATCTATTTCGCCCGTCCGGTGCTGCGCATGATGATCGCCCAGCCCTTCGGCATAACCCAGCGCGTCGGCCAGTATGACGTGGTCTGCACGGTCGTCGGCGGCGGTCTCTCCGGCCAGGCCGGCGCGGTGCGCCATGGCATCAGCAAGGCCCTGACCTATTTCGAGCCGGCCCTGCGGCCCGCGCTGAAGGCCGGCGGCTTCCTCACCCGCGACAGCCGCGTGGTCGAGCGCAAGAAGTACGGCAAGGCGAAGGCCCGACGCAGCTTCCAGTTCTCGAAGCGCTGATCGCGAAACCCGCGGTCGGCCCCGACCTGGGGCATGCCATCGAACAAAGGGGCGCTCCCGGTCGGAGCGCCCCTTTTGCTTTTCGGGCTTCGTTTCCATATCGGATAAGCTCTCATCGGCGGCAGGAGTCGACATCATGGGCAACATCTCCCGGACCAAGACGGTCTTCATCGACGGCGAAGCCGGGACCACGGGCCTCGGCATCCGCCAGCGCCTGACGGGCCTGGCCGGCATCGCGCTGAGCTCGATCGCGCCCGAGCGCCGCAAAGACCCGGTCGCCAAGCGCGAGATGCTGGAAGCGGCCGACCTGGTGGTGCTCTGCCTGCCCGACGATGCCGCGCGCGAGACCGTGGCCATGATCGACGCGATGGGGGCGAAGGGTCCCAAGATCGTCGATGCCAGCACCGCGCACCGCGTGGCGCCCGGCTGGGTCTACGGCTTCCCCGAGATGGCTGAGGGGCAGGAGGCCGCCATTCGCGGCGCCCGGCGCGTCGCCAATCCCGGCTGCTATCCGACCGGCGGCATCGCCCTGATCAAGCCGCTGGTCGAGGCCGGCATCGTCCCGGCCGACCATCCGCTGACCATCAACGCCGTCAGCGGCTATTCCGGCGGCGGGCGCAGCATGATCGAGGCCTATGAGGCGCATCGCGCGCCGGCCTTCGAGCTTTACGGGCTGGGCCTCGAGCATAAGCATCTGCCCGAGCTGCAGCATTATTCGGGCCTCACTACGCGGCCGATCTTCGTGCCCTCGGTGGGGAACTTCCGCCAGGGCATGCTGGTGAGCCTGCCGCTCCATCTCGACACCCTGACGGGCAAGCCCAAGGGCAAGGATCTGGAGGCCGTGCTGGCGAAGCGCTTCGCCGGGCAGAAGCTGGTCGAGGTCGTGCCGGTGGGCGCCGGCGCCGAGGCGGGCAAGCTCGAGCCGGAAGCGCTCAACGATACCGACCGGCTGGAGCTGCGCGTCTTCGCCAACGAGGCGCGCCGCCAGGCGGTGCTGGTCGCGCGGCTGGACAATCTGGGCAAGGGCGCTTCCGGCGCCGCGGTCCAGAACATCCAGCTCATGCTGGGCGCTTGAGGCATTCATGGCCGCGCTCATCCTCACCTTCGACGGCTTCACGCCGAAGATCGATCCGACCGCCTTCATCGCGCCGACGGCGGTCATCATCGGCGACGTGGTGATCGGGCCGGGCGCCAACATCTGGTATGGCTGCGTGCTGCGCGGCGACGGCAACCAGCTGCGTGTCGGGGCGGGGACCAACATCCAGGACGGCACGATCGTCCATCTCAACACGCAGGACGATCATGGCCGCGGCGCCCCGGGCTATCGCTGCCTCATCGGCGACAATGTCACGATCGGCCATATGGCGCTGATCCATGCCTGCACGCTGGAGGATGGCGCCTTCATCGGCATGAAGGCCTGCGTCATGGATGGCGCGGTGGTGGAAGGCGGCGGCATGGTCGCGGCCGGCGCGCTGCTCACGCCCAACAAGCGCGTGCGCAGGGGCGAACTCTGGGCCGGCAGCCCGGCCAAGCTGCTGCGCCAGTTGAGCCCGAAGGAAATGGAAGACTTCGCCTCGACCGCACCCTATTACGCCGAGCTCGGCGCGCATTATCGCAAGCAGGGGCTGTGACTATGTCAAGCGGGCTTCCGCTATTCCGCGGTCACCGTGATCTGACCCGCCGGGTGCGACCGCCGCTTCTTGCGAATCACGATTTCGATATCGAGGTCGAGCGATGTCAGGAATCCCATCAGGCGTTCCAGCGAGAATCCCGCGAGCTTATATCGCTGCAAGGCGGAGACCTTCGGTTGAGTGATGCCGAGAAGTGCTGCGCTCGCAGCTTGAGTCAGGCCTCGCCCAGCCAGGGCTTGGTTGAGGGTGTAAGCCAGCCAAAGGCGGGTTTGACGTTCTTCGGCGTCCGGAAAACCCAGATCGGCAAACAGATTGTTGCTGCCGCGCGTGATGCCGGTCTCCGTCATCTTGGCGTTAGCCCTTCGCTTTGCGGTAGCGCGTCTCATGGTCATGGTGTGCCGTCTTCAATCGTCTCTGGATCAGCTCAATGTCGGTGTTTGCCGTTCTGATGCCGTGCGGCGACTTCTTTTGAAACGCGTGAAGAACGTAGATCACTTCCGCAAATCGGACCGTGTAGACGGCTCGATAGCTGTTGCCCCTATGGTCTTCGACCAGTTCGAAGATACCCGGTCCTTGGCCCTTCCAGGGCTTGGCCGAGGGATGCAAGCCGCCGAATTGTGCCACTCCCAGCGCGTTCCCCATCTCCGCCTTCACGGCACGCGGGAAGGCAAGGAAGTCTTCCTTGGAAGAGCCGACCCAATCGAGCGGCCTCTCGCCAGGAATCAGATGTCGCGCCACGGAATATACCAAAAATGGGATAAAATGGCAATCATTTGCATCTTCTCGTAAAGGTAGAATTATTTGTATAAAATAATCCAAAATACGAGCATTGGCCATCCTGCGGATCGGTTGCGGCCCGGAGAATCAGCATGGTCGCAAGAGGCACAAGCGAGGTCGCCCGCGGGGTTTCCGGGGCGGTCCTCCTATGATTGACTCGTTTCCATGACCAGCCTGCCCCTGCCGCCGCATCCGGAAGGTCCCTTCGTGCTGCTCGACGACAATCGGTCGCCGGAGGCGGGGAGCCGTCTTTATGCCGATCCAGTCGAGATCCTGTATTGCGACGATCCGGCCGATGTCGAGGCGGCGCTGGCGCGGATCGCCGGCGCGCGCGACCGCGGGCTTCATGCGGTCGGTTATCTGGCCTATGAGCTGGGTTATGCGCTGGAGCCGAAGCTCGCGCCTCTGATGCCGGCCGACCGCGCGGGGCCGCTGATCTGGATGGGGCTGTTTCGCGCGCCCGAGCTGTTGAGCCGGGCCCAGACCTCAGCCTTCCTCGATCGCGAGGCCGGGGCGGGGCATCGGCTGGGCGAGATCCGCCCGAGCTGGGATCGCGCGACCTATGGCCGGGCCTTCCGCCAGGTGCGCGAATACATCGCCGCCGGCGATGTCTATCAGATCAACCTCACCTTCAAGCTCGGTTTCGACGTCGAGGGCGATCCGCTCTCGCTCTATCGCGAGTTGCGCGGCAAGCAGCATGTCGCCTATGGCGCGGTCATCCGCACCGAGGCCGACTGGATCTTGTCGCTCTCGCCCGAGCTTTTCGTTCGCATCGACGGTAGCCGTGCGGTCGGCAAGCCGATGAAGGGGACGGCGGCGCGCGGTCCGACGCCCGAGGATGACGAGGCGGCACGCGCTTTCCTGCGCTCGGACGAGAAATCGCGTGCCGAGAATCTGATGATCGTCGATCTCATCCGCAACGATCTGGGGCGGATCGCCCGGATCGGCTCGGTCAAGGTGGACGGCCTCTTCGAGGTCGAGACCTACGAGACCGTGCATCAGATGATCTCGACCGTGTCGGCGCGCCTGCTGCCGGATATCGGCGCCGACGAGGTGATCCGACGGCTCTTCCCCTGCGGCTCCATCACCGGCGCGCCCAAGATGCGCGCGATGGAGATCATCCGCGAGCTGGAGGCGGGCGCGCGCGACGTCTATACCGGCGCCATCGGCTGGATCGCGCCCGACGGCGATCTCTGCTTCAACGTCGCGATCCGGACCCTGAAGATCGACCGGACCGGCCGCGGCGAGATGGGGATCGGCAGCGGGCTGGTCTATGATTCCGACGAGGCCGCTGAATATGAGGAATGCCTGCTGAAGGCCCGCTTCCTCACCGTGCCGCATGAGCCCTTCGAGCTGATCGAGACGATGCTCTGGCAGCGCGAGGCGGGCTGGAGCCTGATGGAGCGCCATCTCGAGCGGCTGCATCGTTCGGCCGCCTATTTCGGCTTCCCTTGCGACCCCGAGACGGTGCGCGCCCAACTGGAAGCCGCCTCGCTGGGCTTTGCGGGCGCCTGCTGCCGCGTCCGGCTGCTGCTGGATCGGGAAGGCGCCATCAAAATCGCCGCGACCGCTATCCCGGTGCCTTCGGCCGCGGGGCTGATGCGCTATGTGATCTCGGACCGCACGACCGACAGCCGCGACCCGTTCCTGTTCCACAAGACCACGCGCCGCGCGCTCTATGACGGCGAGCATGAGCGCCTATCCCGAGAGAGAGGCTGCGACGAGGTGCTGTTCCTCAACGAGCGCGGCGAGCTGACCGAGGGCAGCCGTACCAACCTTTTTATCGAGCGGGGCGGGCGGCTGTTGACGCCTTCTTTGAGCTGCGGTCTCCTCGACGGCACGCTGCGCCGCGAGCTGCTGGCGACGGGCCGGGCCCAGGAAGCGGTGCTGACGCTTGAGGACCTCGCCCGCGCCGAGCATGTGTTCCTCGGCAATTCGGTGCGCGGGCTGCTGCTGGCCGAAAGGCTGACCGCGCGAGCCGCCGCCATTTAACCCGCCTTTAATCGGTGCGAGTGCTAGGCTCGCCCTGTTTTGCTGCCGCAGCAGGCGATCCGCAACACTTCCGGTTATCGAAGAACGGGGATCCGGCTGGCGGCAAGCCTCGAGCCAGGAGACGGCCATGAAATCGCTGACGCGCTATTGGTTCAGGTTCGAGAAGCTGCCTTCCGCTTCCGCCGTCAATCTGGGATGCGGCGTGACCGCCCACGGCAATGAAGATGCTCTCGCGCTGCTGAAGGAACGCGTATTCAAGAAGCCCACGCTGCCGACGATTCTGAATTGGGTCGCCGACGTCGATATTTCAAAACTCGATTCCAAGCATGTGCTGCCCAATCTGGGAAATCCGGTTTTGAGGGGCGTTTGGTTTCCACAGGGATTCGACGGCTGAACGAAGAAATCAGACCGGTTAGACCACCGGCGCCTGTGTCGTCGTAGCGGCGGCCAGGCGCAGGGGGACTATTCCGTGCGAACGCCGGTCGCCTTGCGGATGGCGGCCGCCGAGCCCGTGAGCGGGAACAGCATTTCGCGCATGCTGCCATCATGGGTCATGACGGTCAGATGAAGCTCCTGGCCGACAAGCCAGGGATGGAGCGTATCCGTCGCCTTCACCACCGGGCTGGTCGAATCCCACAGCAACCAGAAGCTGGTGCGCTCGTTGGTGAGGCCCCACATCGCATTGTTGGAATCGCCCCGGACACGGATCTCGTCGGTATCGATCGGTGTGCCGTCGTCGATCCGATAGACCGGCATCGCCTTGGCGAGTGTCACGCCTTTCGCCGGATGCAGCTCGGCGAAGACCTGAACATGGCCATCCACATTGCGGGACCAGACGATGAGGTTGTCGCCGGCGTCATTGGTGACCGAGGCGGCATCGAAAGGCTCGTCGTCGGAGGGGGCGGCCACAACCGTCCAGCCGTCGGCGGCCTGGGCGGGAACAAAGGAGATCGCGAGAAGGAGCGCCAGCGCGCCGGTTCCCACCGTCAGGATTTTTCGGATCATGGCATGACCCTTAATTCATGATTTCGGCGAGATTGCGGCGATGGCACCCGCTCTCTGCTGTCATCCTCGGAACGGCCGCAGGCCGGATCCGGGGATCCAGTCTTTGCCGGCCCTGGATCGCCAGATCGAGCATGTCCTCGGGCCGACCTAAGGTCGGCCCCGGGGATCCGGCGATGACAGAAGGAGCCACTAGCTCCCCGCGCGCACCTTCACATAGGACCCCGGCGCGTCCTCGATCGCCTTCAGCTTGCCGTCGCCGGGCTTGCGCGCCGGGACCTTCTCGTCGCCGAAATCCGCGACCCATTTCGCCCATTCCGGCCACCAGGAGCCCGGGCGCTGGGTCGCCGTGGCGAGCCATTCTTCCGGGCTCGGCGGATTCTTGTCGTTGACCCAGTGATGATATTTGCCGCTCTCGGGCGGATTGACGACGCCGGCGATATGGCCCGAGGCCGCCAGCACGAAGCGGATCGGGCCGTTCACGATCTGGGTCAGCGCGTAGGTGGTCTTCCAGGGCGCGATATGGTCCTCGCGCGTGGAGAGCATGAAGAGCGGCGTCTTGATCTTGCGCAGGTCGATCGGCACGCCGGCGAGCGTGATGCCGCCCGGCTGCACCAGCTTGTTCTCCTGATACATCTTGCGCAGATAGAAGCTGTGCATCGCCGCCGGCATGCGCGTGGAATCGGAATTCCAATAGAGCAGGTCGAACGGGAAGGGCTCCTTGCCGAGGAGATAATTGTTGATGACGAAGGACCAGATCAGGTCGTTGGCGCGCAGCATATTGAAAGTGTTCGCCATGGCGCCGCCTTCGAGAAAGCCCTTCTCGTTCATGCGCGCCTCGAGCGACTGGAGCTGCTCCTCGTCGATGAAGACGCCGAGATCGCCCGGCTCCTTGAAGTCGGTGAGCGTGGTGAGGAAGGTGGTGCTGGCGATCCTGTGGGCCTTCTTCTTGGCCGCGAGCCAGGCGAGCGTGGAGGCCACGAGCGTGCCGCCGAGGCAATAGCCGATGACGTTGGCGTCGGGCTCGCCCGTCGCCTTCTCCATGGCGTCGAGGGCCGCGAGGGGACCTTCGATCATGTAATCCTCGAAGCTCTTCTGGGCGAGCTTCTCGTCGGGATTGACCCAGGAGACCACGAACACCGTGTGCCCCTGCGCCACCGCGTAGCGGATCAGCGAGTTCTTCTCGCGCAGATCGAGGATGTAGAACTTGTTGATCCAGGGCGCGATGATCAGCAGCGGCCGGCGATAGACCTGCTCGGTGGTCGCGTTGTATTGCACCAGCTGGATCAGGTCGTTCTGGAACACGACCTTGCCCGGCGTGACCGCCACATTGCGTCCGATCTCGAACGCCTCCTGGTCGGTCATGCTGATCTTGAGCTCGCCCTTGCCACGCTCGAGATCGCCCAGCAGGTTCTTGAGCCCGTTGAGCAGGTTCTCGCCCTTGCTCTCGATCGTCGCGCGCAGGACCTCGGGATTGGTCATGAGGAAGTTGGTCGGCGCGATCGCGTCGACGAACTGGCGCGTATAGAACTCGACTTTCCGCGCGGTCTTGTCGTCGAGCCCCTCGACCTCCTTGACGGTGGTCTGCAGCCAGCGCGCCGTCAGCAGGTAGGACTGCTTGACGAAGTCGAACAGCTCATTGTCCTGCCAGGCGGAGTCCTTGAAGCGCCGGTCGTCGGGTGCCGGCGAAATCACGGCTTCGGCCGGCCCGCCCATCATGCGCCGGGCGGTGGTTTGCCAAAGGTTCATGTAGTCGTTCCAGAGCGACATCTGCGCCTGGACCAGCTTCTCGGGCTGGGCCATCAGGCGGGCGGTCATCTCGAGGAAGGCTTGGCCGATATTGAGCGGGTCGGACATGCCGAAGGCATCGCCGCTGGGATGGCTCTGCTTCTGCAGGAAATCGGTCACCAGGCGCTGGGATTGCTCGGCAATCTCGGTCATGGTCCGCGACAATTCCATCGGGTCGGGTAATTTTCTTTCCGCGCCCTGTTGATCGACCATTATGGCTTCCTTATCATGCCGGCCCGGCCTGCCCTGGGGGGTGCCCGGATGGACCGAAAACGGCCCCGCATCCCAGATCATGCCAATGATATGACTACACACCCTTTAGCGCGATTCCGGGGCGCAAGGGGCGATAAAAAGGCGCAAAATCGCCGGTGCATGGGCCGTCGGAAACGGGCATACCGATCAGCCGGCAGGGTTAGGCGGCGTCACCCCGAGTCATCAGGCGGCATGAAGGCCGGTGATGGGGCGGCGTCTGGGCAACAGGGACGAGCAAGGCAGCAATGATCAAGGCGAAGTTGGCCGCTCTGGGGTGGCGACGGGCATGGCGGGGGCATCGGCAGAAGAGGGGCCTGGGTGCGGGGACGGCGGCGGTATTGCTGGCCCTGTCGCTCGCGACGGCGGCTTGCTCATCCTCGAGCGATGCGCCGCCGCCGCCGGCCGCGGCAGCGCCGGCATCCACGAGCACCACCAGCACCGGCAACGAATCCTTCCCCAATCTCGGCACCGTTCCCGATCAGCCGCCGACGGTCACCACGCCCGAGCAGCGCCAGGCGATCGTCGACGGGCTGATCGCCGACCGGAAGAACGCGGTCTATAGCGACACGTCCTTGACCGGCGAGCCCACCAGCTCCGTGGCGCCGCCGGCGCCGCCGCCGATCACGCCCGAAGGCGGCGGGACCACGCTGGGGCCCAGCACGATCACGCCTCCGGCCGATACCGACACCGGCGGAGCAGCTGGCGCGGCTTCCGATGCCAGTCCCGATATGCCGGCAACACCCCAGACGCCGGTCTCCTCGCAGCCGCTGCCCGATGCGCCGCCCGAGCCGCCGGCGGTCGGGACGACGGTGCCCTCGTCCGACGGGGGCGTGGTGAAGCCGCAGTCGAACGCGGCGCCCCTCGTGCCAGGCGCCCTGCAATATGCCGAGCTGAGCGGCGGCGAGGGGGGCGCCGAATCCGACGCCGACGATTTCACGCCGGTGTCTCCGCGCCTGACACAGGTCGCCGATAGCGGACAGGCGGCGACTGCCGGGGCGAATGCGCCGCGCGGCCTCATTCCTGAAGGGCCCTTCAGCTATTCGCAGGCGAAGCCACGCGCGACGACGGCGGCATCCACCGGCAACGGCCCGGTGACGGTCGATCTCAGCGTCATCGGCGGCGCGCCCCAGGCGTCGGCGCAGCCTCAGTTGCAGCCGACGCAATTCCAACAGGCGGTCTCCCGCCCGCCGCTCTATGTCGACCTTGGCGCTCTCGACGGGCTGTCGGAGCCGGCCGCGCAGACCCCGCCGGCCGTTTATCAGCAGGCCGTCTACCAGCAACCCACCTACCAGCAGCCCACCTATCAGCAAGCCGTCTATCAGCCCGGCAATACGCAGTGGCAGCCGAACGCCAATCAGCTGGCGCTCTATCAGGTACCGTCCGCGGCCGGCGTCGCGACGGTGGCGCCCGGGGCGGTGCCGCTGCCGCCGGCGGACCAGCCGCTGGGCCTCATTTTCTTCGCGAACGGTTCCTCCTATCTCAATGCCGCCTCGCGCGAGGTGCTGCATGACGTGGCGCGGATCTATCGCGCCCAGGGCAAGACCATTCGTGTGGTCGGCCATGCTTCCTGGATTCCGGGCGGCAACAACTCCTTCAACTCGAAGCTTTCCTATGCCCGGTCCCAGGCCGTGGCGAAGGCGCTTGCCGACTATGGCGTCCCCGGCGGCGCGCTCGAGATGCGCGGCGTCGGCATCACCCAGCCGGTCTTCTACGAAACCGCGAGCACCGGGATCGCCGGCAATCGCCGCGCCGATATTTTCCTGACACCGTAAGCGGACTTCCTCCGCTTGCGATCGCTCCCACCGGCGATCGCGCGGCGGTCCGCCTTTTGGCATCGCTTCATTCCCGACTCCTCCCCTTGTTACAGGCGCTCATGAAGGATCTCGCATCTTGACGACGAAACCGCTCACGGTCGCGATCGCCGGTCTCGGCACGGTCGGCGCCGGCACCGTCAAATTGCTGCAGGACCATGCGGGCCTGCTGGCCGAGCGGTCCGGCCGTCCCATCCGGCTGAAGTCGGTGTCTGCGCGCGACCGCAAGCGCGATCGCGGGCTCGATCTGTCGCAGGTCCATTGGGTCGACGATCCGCTGGCGCTGGCGGTCGATCCCGAGGTCGACGTGGTGGTCGAGCTCATCGGCGGCTCCGACGGCGTCGCCAAGGCGCTGGTGGAGAAGTCGCTTCATGACGGCAAGCATGTGGTGACGGCGAACAAGGCGCTGCTGGCTCATCACGGCAACGCCCTGGCGCGCCTGGCAGAGACCTCCGGCGTCTCCATTTCCTACGAGGCGGCCGTCGCGGGTGGAATTCCGATCATCAAGCTGATGCGCGAGGGTCTCGCCGCCAACCGCATCAAGCGCGTCTACGGCATCCTCAACGGCACCTGCAATTACATCCTGACCGAGATGCGGCGCACGGGCCGCGAGTTCGCCGACGTGCTGGCGGACGCACAGCGCCTGGGCTATGCCGAATCCGATCCGAGTTTCGATGTCGACGGTATCGATGCCGCGCACAAGCTCTCGATCCTGACCTCCGTCGCCTTCGGCTGCGAGATCAATTTCGCCGGCGTGCATGTCGAGGGCATCCGCCATGTCTCGGCGGTCGATATCGCCTTCGCGCAGGAGCTGGGCTATCGCATCAAGCTGCTCGGCATCGCCAGCCTGTCGGAGCATGGGATCGAGCAGCGCGTGCACGCGACCATGGTCTCGCTCGACACCGCGATCGCCCATGTCGAGGGTGTGTTCAATGCGGTGGTGACGATCGGCGACTTCGTCGGCCAGAACGTGGCCGAGGGCCGCGGCGCGGGGGCCGGACCGACCGCCTCGGCGGTGGTCGCGGACCTGGTCGATCTCGCGCGCAAGCGCGCGCTTCCGACCTTCGCCATCCCGGCGGCGAAGCTGGCCAAGCTGCCGGTGGCGCCGATGGAGCGCCATTACGGCGCCTATTATGTGCGGCTCATGGTCAAGGACCGGCCGGGCGTGATCGCCGACGTGGCGGCCGCCTTGCGCGACGAGCGCGTCTCGATGGAGGCGATGCTGCAGCGTGGCCGCGCGCCCGACGAGGTGGTGCCGGTCGTGATCACCACCCACGAGACCGAGGAATCCTCGATGCGCCGGGCCCTGGCGCGCATCGCCAAGCTCGGTACCGTGGCGGAACCGCCGCGCATGATCCGCATTGAATCGCTGACGGCCTGAGCGGAAGGGCCGATTTCAACGGACGACACGGGGGAACAACCGGCCGCCGAAGGCCGGCCCCCGACCAGGGAT
>NZ_JBOHKS010000206.1:0-6345 GCF_050729195.1 Hypericibacter sp. | reverse complement strand
GGTCGAGGAGACGTTGACGATCGATCCGCCGCCGGTCGTCTTCATCGCCGAAATCGCCATGCGGGTGCCGAGGAACGGGCCCTCCGCATTGACCTGGAAGACCTTCCGCCATTCCTGCAGCGAGATCTCTTCCAGCGGTCGCGAGATCTGGATACCGGCATTGTTGACCAGGATATCGAGCCGGCCCAAGCGGGCGAGGACGCTGTCGATGACATTGCGCCAGCCCTCTTCCGAGGCGACGTCATGGGGAATGAACTGGATCTTGTCGTCATCGGCCTGGCGCAGCCCGGCGGCGGTCTCGCGGCCTTGCGCCTCGTCGATGTCGGTCATCACAAGGGTGGCGCCTTCGGCGGCGAAGAGCTCGGCGATGCCACGCCCGATGCCGGCGGCGGCCCCCGTGACGATGGCGATCTTCCCGTCGAGACGTCCCATCGGTAATCACCCCTTCCTTTCGCGACGGTTCGTCATCCGATGAAATGCCCGCGATCGACATTGAGCGCCTGGCCGGTGATGTCGGCGGCGGCCTCCGACGCGAGGAAGAGATAGGTCGCCGCCAGATCTCGCGGGGCCATCATGCTGGGGATCGGCTGGAAGCGCAGATAATCCTCGATCAGATCCGCCGGCTGGCGTCCGGTCTCCGCAGCGATCTGCCGGACGGTCCACATCGCCCCCTCGGTCTCGACCCAGCCCGGGCAGACGGCATTGACCGTAATGCCCCGGGGCCCGAGCTCCAGCGCCAGGCTGCGCATGAAGCCCAGCACCGCATGTTTGGAGGCGCAATAGCCGCTATATTCCGCCGCTCCCGTCTTGCCCCAGATCGAGGAGGTCAGGAGGATGCGCCCGCCCTTTCCCATCAGCGGCAGCGCATGGCGCGTGACGAAGTAGGTGCCGAGCACATTGACCTCGATCACCCGGCGGAATTCGCGATCGACGGCGGGCGAGGGGTCGGCGAGGGGCGTGCGCGGCTGATAGCCGGCATTGTTGATCAGCACGTCGATAGATTTCAGGCTGGCAACGGCGTCGCGGACGGCGGTCTCGTCGGCGATGTCGCAGCGCAAGGCTGTAACGGGCCGGCCGGTATCACCGGCAATGCGCTGGGCCGCCGCGGCGACGCCGTCATCCTCGGCCATGATCGTGACCTCGCCGCCCGCGGCGGCGAAGCCGTGGGCGATCGCCTCGCCGATGCCGCGGCTGGCGCCGGTCACCAGAATCTTCCGGCCCTTGAAATCGAAGACGGTCATGGGCGGCCTCCTAGCCCCGATAGCGGGTGATCGAGAGGGCGATCACGCTGGAGGTGATGGTCGCGATCAGGATCAGCGTGCCCAGCGCATTGATGCTGGGATCGAGGGCGGTGCGCAGCATCCCCCAGACCAGGGTCGGCAGGGTCATGCCGTTGCCGATGGTGAAGAAGGTGATGATGAAATCGTCGAGCGAGACCGACATGGCGATGAGGGCGGCCCCGATCAGGGTCGAGCGGATATTGGGGAGCACGATGGTGAAGAAGGCCTGTCGCGGCGAGGCGCCGAGGTCACGCGCACTGTCGAGCATGGCGAAATTGAAATTCACCATCTGCGCGTAGACGATCAGGATCACGAAGGGCTGCGTGAAGACGAGATGGCTCGGGATCACGGTATGGAGCCCGAACCGGAAGCCCAGCGACGATAGGACCGTTGCCAATGCCAGGGCCAGGACCAGGGGCGGCATCATCACCGGCAGCGAGAGCGTCATCATCGCGGCATTGGCGGCGCCGGGGCGCCACCGGGCCAGCGCCATCGCGGCCAGCGTTCCGACCACCGTTGAGATGACGCCGACGCTGAGCGTCACGATCAGGCTGTTCTCGAGCGCCGACCAGAAGTTCGGATCGGCCAGCAGCTTGCCATACCATTTGAAGGTCAGGCCCTCCATCGGCAGGGTCGCCAGGCGGTTCTCGCCGAAGGAGAAGACGACGACGAGCACGATGGGCGAGAGCAGGAACAGCATCGAGACCGTTCCGAACAGGCCCCAGAGCGTCTTGGCGAGCGGGCTGGTTTCCATGCCGCCTACCGGGGCTTCAGGACGCGGGTCAGCGTCTTCTGGAACGCCAGCAACACCAGGCCGCAGCCGATCAGCATGGCATAGGACAAAGCCGAGCCGATCGGCGCGTTGAGCCGGTTGATGAACTGGCTCTCGATGAAATTGCCGGCCATGAAGGTATTGGTGCCGCCGACGAGACGCGGCGTCACATAATCGCCGGCGGTGATCAGGAACGAGACCGCGAAGGCGGCGAAGATGCCGGGTTTGCATTGCGGCAGCACGATGTCGCGGAAGACGCGGGCGGCATTCGCGCCCAGGTCGCGCGCGGCCGCAAGCGGCACCTCGTCGATCCCGCGCAGCGAGCCATAGATCGGCAGGACCGCGAAGGGCAGGAGGAAATTGACCAGGGTGATGACGACGGCGGCCGGGCTGTAGAGGAGCCAGGCGAGCGGCTCGTCGATCAGGCCCAGATCGACCAGGGTCGAGTTCAGGATGCCGTTGGTGCCGAGGATCGTCTTCCAGGCATAGATCTTCACCAGATAGCCGCCGAAGAGCGTCACCAGCACGACGAAGAGGATCAGCCCGCCATAGCGCCCCGCCCGGAAGCGGGCGAGATAGGCGATCATGAAGCCGATCACCGTGGTGATGGCGGCGATCAGGAGCGAGATCAGCAGCGTGAAGATCGCGGCGTGAAGGTACTCCTGCCAGACATCGAGATAGTTGTCGAAGGTGAAGTCCGGCACCAGCTTGTAGGCGCGCAGGCGCCAGAAGCTGACCACCAGGAAGAAGGCCAGCGGCCCGACGAACAGCAGGGCGAAGACCAGGAAGGCGGGCAGGACGGGCCAGCGATGGCGGCCGATCGCGGCCATCACGCCGCCTCGTTGACAGGAATCGCGCGCCGAACGGGCGGGGCCGGTGCCCCGCCCGTTCCTTCATTCCCGGCGCCGGTCCTGACGGAAGCGGTCGCGTTCATGCGAGGGATGATGCGCGAAGCCGCTCAGCTTTTCATCACCGTTTCCCAGGCCGCCTGGTAATCGTCCCAGGTCGCATGGGTGCCGTCCGCCTCGAGGGGGTACATCGGGACCACCTCGGTCTTCACATTGAAGTAGTCGTCGAGCTTGTCGTAGTTGTAGAGCGCCTTGTTGGCGTCGCTGGCCTTGGCCATGGCGTCGCTGGTGACCACCGGCATGGAGTTGGCCTCGGCGCCGGCAAGCTGTCCGTCGACCGAGAGCGCGTTGTTGATGATCTCATGGGCGAGATCGATGTTGGCCGAGCCCTTGCCGATGGCGTAGCCCTCGATGAAGCCCATGCTCTTTTCCTTCGGGTAGGCGACCTTGATGTTGGCCTTGTCGCCGACCCAGACCGAGACCGGCTCCCAGCCTTGGGCCATCACCACCTCGCCGCTGGCCAGCATGTTGATGAGATCGCCATAGCTGGGCGCGATCGTGCGCAGATGATTCTTCTTGAGATCGACCAGCGCCTTGACGGTCTTGGCGAGCTCGTCCTTGGTCATGCCGTTGGGCTTGGCGGCGCCGGTGACCTTGGCCCAGGCGAAGAGATTGCCGGGATAGTCCGCCGTGATCGCGACCTTGCCCTTGACCTCGTCCTTCAGCATGTCGGTCCAGGAGGTCGGCGCCGCCACCTTGTCGGCGTTATAGACCATGCAGATGGCGCCGTAGGTCATGGGACAGGCATACCATTTGCCGCCCTCGCTCATATTGCCTTCGGTCATCGCACGGATGGTCGGATGAATCCCCTTGAAGTTGGGGAGCTTGTCGAGATCGAGCGGCTCCAGCAGCCCGTCATTGGCGAGGAAATCGTCATGGATGAAGTAGGGCGTGCAGATATCCACCTGGCCCGAGCCCAGCCGCAGCTTGGTGATCACCTCGTCGGCCGAGGAGATGTAGGACTTCTGCAACTCGGCACCCTTGTTCTTCACGAAGTCGTCGGCCTCGAGAAAGGTGTCATAACCCTCCCAGCCCACGAAGTTGAGCTTGGTTGCGGCCTGCGCGGGCAGCGCGCGCCCCACCAGGGCCGCGGCACCGAAGGCCGCGGCGCCCTTGAGCAGTTGCCGGCGATCCATCTCGAAATAGCGCCGCACCCGGACGATGCCGAGCCGGTCCCGATCGAGTCCTGACATGTCTTCCTCCCTTGTTGTCTTTTTCTAGGTTTTGAATGCCAATCGGTCGCCGGGCTCTGCCTTGATGCCCGCAAGTCTCCTCACTCAGGCTGGCGGTAGAGCTCGTGGCAGGAGCAATGCACCCCGCCGCCGCCCAGCGCGAACATGTCGTAATCCACGGCGATGACCTTGAATCCTGCCTCTTCGAGCTGGCGGTTCACATTGACGTTGTGTGCCATCGACAACACGCGCTTGTTGCCCAGGCTGACGACGTTGCAGCCGAGCTTCACGCAATCGGCATAGGCGACCTTGATCACCTCGATGCCGTGCTTATTCTTGATGTAGTCGAGCGCGTAGGGCTGGAGCGCGTCTTCGCAGACGAGCGCGAGGCCCTTCTCCAGCATCACCACGACCGCATCCATATGGACGAATTGCGGCGGGATCGGCGCGACCTGCACCTCCCAGCCCTTTTCCTTGAGCCAGCCTTCGACCTGCTCGGCCCCTTCCTTGGTCGAGCGGTCGCCCGACCAGCCGAGCAGCACCACGCCCGGCTTCAGGATGCAGAAATCGCCGCCCTCGAAATGGCCGGCGGTCACCCACTTCCAGATCGGAATGCCGGCCTTGGTGTAGAACGCGGAGGCGACGGCATAGTCGCGCCGGCGCGGCGGTGTCTGGATCGAGGTGATGACCGCCCCCCAGGGCGTCATGAAGCTCGAATCGCGGGTGAAGACGCTGGACGGCAGCCCTTCGTCGGCCTCGGCGAAACGCACGCGCACGCCGGCCTTCTCATAGACCTCGACCATCTGGCGGTGCTGGCGCATTGCCCGCTGCTTGTCGAAGCGGTAGCCCATCTGCTCCATGTTGGCGAAGGTGACGGCCGAGATCGAATTCAGCGGCACCCAGCGGAAATGGTCCGGATGGCCCAGCAGCACATCGGTGAGCAGGCCGGTCTGGGCGGTCACGCCCCATTTCTGGCCGTCCGGGGTCTGGGATGGCGTCGTCTGCCCGACATTCGCACTCATGGTCTGGATTCCTCGCGCTGTTGCATGGGCATTTGCGGCACAGGGTCTGCCGCAGTTGCATCCTGATTCACTGTAAGGGCGGGGTTTCCCCTTGCGAAACGAGAAATCTTCGCTCTTACTGTGAGGTGAATTAACAGTAGGAGCGTGCAACTGCATGATTCCTGAGCGCCAGCATCTGCCGCTCCATGCCTTGCGCGCCTTCGAGGTGGCGGCGCGCTATCGCAATTTCGTCAAGGCGGCCGAGGAGCTCGGCGTCACCCACGGCGCCGTCTCGCATCAGATCAAGTCGCTCGAGCTGCAGCTGGGGCGGCCGTTGTTCGATCGCGCGCGCCGGCCGATGGCGCTGACGCCCGCGGGCCTGCAGCTGCTGGGTGTCGTCAGCAGCTCCTTCGACCGGCTCTCGAAGGCCGCATCGGCGGTGCGGCGCGGCGAGCTCGAGGGCGACATCACGCTCGCCTGCGTGCCGGGCCTCGCGGCCAACTGGCTTCCCGCCGTCCTGAGCGAATTCCTCGCGACCCATGCCAATGTCACGATCCGGATCGTGACCGAATATTGGCGCCACCCGACCATGGCCGAGCAGAGCGATCTCGCCATCGCCTATGGCAGCGGCGAACATCCGGGCAAGCGCGTGGTGCTGCTGGGCCACTCGCAATTCTTCCCCGTCGCGCGTCCGGGCCTGGTCAAGGGCACCCGCGCCTCGATCCGCGCCGGCGATCTCCTGCGCCACACGCTGCTGCATGAATATAGCGACGAGACCTGGTCGCGCTGGTTCGCGGCGGCGGGGCTGCCCGATGTCGACACCGCGCGCGGCCTCTTCTTCGACGGCGCGCATCTGACCCTGCAGGCAGCGCGCGAAGGCTGCGGCATCGCCATGGGCGACATGCCGACCGTGGCGCAGGATCTCGCCAATGGAAGGCTGGTCAGGCTCCTGGCTCTCTCGGTGCCGGCGGCCTTTCCCTATTACCTGATCTCGGCCCCCGAACGCGACGCCAGCCCCGCGGTCGCCGCGCTGGAGCGCTGGATCCTGGAGCGCTTCGCGGCGCTGGAAGCGAAGAAGTAGCGCCTCGCCTACTCGAAATGCCCCTCGAACGAGGTGATCGGCGGCCGCGCGGCCGGGTCGGTCACGATATCGAGGACGGTGACCTCGTTCGAGGCGAAGGCTTCCTGCAGCGCCGGGGCGATGTCCTGGGC
>NZ_JBOHKS010000205.1:0-10994 GCF_050729195.1 Hypericibacter sp. | reverse complement strand
ACCCACGAGATTCCGGCGCCCGTCCGCGGGGGCGGCGGGCGGCGCGAAGTTCAGGGCATGCGCGGTCGTGCTCATGGGCGTCGGATCATACTCTTGCGGCGATGCAGGGCCAGGAAAGCCGGCCTGTCTTATCACCCGGGGGCCCAGGGGGTCCATGGCGCGATGGCTCGGCCCCCGCGTTCCATGGCCGCAGGCAAGGCAGCCGGGCCCGCCTGAAAGGTTAGGCCGGTCAGAGGCTTATTCAAGCCCAGGCCGGGGCAGGCTTCAGCGCATATTGCCGGTATGGCCCAAGGAATAGCGGCCGGGCTGCGGCCATACCGTGAGCCCATGGGGCTCGCGCCCGACCTTGATCTGCGTGATGGCCCCGGTCGCCGTGTCGATGTCATAGACCACATCGTCGAACCGGCCCGAGAGCCAGAGATGCGAGCCGTCGGCCGAGACATTGCCCATGTCGGGGCTGCCGCCGCCGGGAACCGGCCAGTTGGCGACGACCTTCCGGGTCGCGAAATCGATCACGCTGATGCTGCCCTCGCCATGCGGCTTGGCGAAGACCATGCCGCTGCCGCGATTGGAGACGTAAAGCTTGGTCCCGTCGCGGCTGGGATAGAGGCCATGGGTACCGGGCCCGGTCGCGATGAAGCCCACCACGGTGAAGCTGGCGCCGTCGATGACATAGACCCCGCCGATATGCATGTCGGCGACATAGAACAGCTTGCCGTCCGGCGAGATGCGGATGTCCTGCGGCATGCCATGCTTCGATCGCGGCAGCGCCAGATAACCCAGCACCTTGCGATCGACCATGTCGATCTTCGCCACCGTGCCGTCGAACTCGCAGGTGAAGATCGCGTAGCGCCCGTCGATCGAGAAATCGGCGTGGTTGATGCCGTTGCAGTCGGGCGTCTCCAGCGACATCTGCAGTTTCATCGTATGCGGATCGCGGAAGTCGAGCCGCTTATGCATCTCGGCCACCACGATCGCGGAGCTGCCGTCGGGCGTGAAATAGAGATTGTAGGGATCCTCGACCGGGATCTCGGGACCCGGCTTGCCGGTCAAGGGATTGATCGGCGTGACGCTGCCATCGATGCCCTTGCGGTTCTCATGCCCGTTATTGACGACCCAGAGAGTCTTCAGGTCCCAGGACGGCACGATATGCTGCGGGCTGATTCCGACCTTGAAGCTGTCGATGACCTTGCGCGTCGCCGGATCGATCACATCGACGCTGTTGGAGCGCCGGTTGGGAACATAAACCCGCGACAGCGCGCCGGCCGTCGCCGGATTGAACAGATTGGCGCCGGCCTCGCTGTAGAGATTGTCGGGATCGACCACGGGCGCCATGCCGGGGACGGTCTGGATCTCGGGCCGCGCCCAAGCGGCGCCGGCGGCGAGGCTCGCCAGGACGACGACGCCAAGCGCGATGAGTGCGGTGCGACCGATGAAAGATTGCGGATTATTCATTTTCGACATGAAGGATTGCGCCATGGCGATGCGCCGCCAGGGTCTGTTGTAGCGCGGGACGCTAGCGCTCTTGTACCGCGTTGGCGATGTCCTTCACCGTGCGTGCGACAATCAGATCCACACCGATCTGGCCGAGCTCGGCGCTCGATCGCCGCGGATCGCCATAAACCCCGTCGGCGCGTTCGAATTTTGTCCCAGCCTGGAGCTGGTCGAGGCGGACCAGGCTCGGATCCAGTGCCAGCGTGAGCGAGGTATCGGCGAGCCCCGCATGGGTCCCGATTTCCTCCGCGCTGTAGCCGCGGGCCTCGAGCGCCTTCACATAATCCGTCTGCGTGATGTCGTAATACTCGATCAGCGCATGGACGCGCACCGGCGTCTTGGCCCATTCGCGATTGAGACGATCGGCCACGACCGTCTCATCCTTTTGATAACCGCCATGATCGCCCAGGAAAACGATGTCCCGGAAGCCATGCAGCTTGAAGCTGCGGGCCGCATATTCGAGCGTCTTCTCGAAGACGTCGTCGGGAACGGTGATCGTGCCGGGAAAGCGCATATGCGCGGTCGGCGGATCGATCGTGCCTTCCGGCACATAGGCGATGACGGGCGCCACCAGCGCGTTGCCGAGCCGCCGCGCGATCTTCTCGGAAAGCAGGACCGCCCGGTGATTATGCTTGCCGAGCGCCATCGCCGGACCGCTCTGCTCGGTCCCGCCGACCGGCAGGATGATCGTGGTCTTGCCGGCCGCAATCTGATCGCGCAGCTCGGTCCAGGTCAGTTCTTCGAGAAATACGCTGTCGGGTGTTTCAGCGCGAGCCGCGGATGCGATCCCGATCAGGAGGAGGCAGATCAATCCGACCCATCGGCGATGCATGATCTTTGACCGCTTCCGCTCCTCGGCCGACATTGGCTGTCGTCGGCATTGTCGCCGGGTCCTGACGAACCCGGCGCTCCCTCAGCCGCCGACTTCGCAGGCCTTGTTGATGGCCTGGAGCGCCTTGCCGAAGCCGGTCAGCGAATAGGTATCGACCGTCTTCGTGCCGCGCGAGGATTCGCCGCTGATAGCGAGGGTCGTGCCCTTGACCATGGCATCGACGATTTTGGCATCGTCGCCATCGCGGGCCCAGGCGGTATCGTCCTTGGTGAAAAGATCGAAGCCGGTGCCATCGACATCGACTTTGACCTGTCCATCGGGCTTGTAGTCGTAACCAGCGGCGAAGCTCACCACGCCGGTCGACTTCTGCGCCGGCCGATGCGTAATCAAAAGATAGACCTCGCCGCGGCGGGTATAATTTCCCTCTTTGCGGGTTGGTTGGCTCATCACGTAGCAGGCGGTATGCCCGTCTTCCTGGAAAGTCATCGCGGTCCAGGAGCCGAACTTGCCGATTTGCTTGGGCTCTTGGGCCAGGGCGGGTTGCGCGGAAACCGCGGCAACCAGACCGCAAGCAAAAAGGAACGACACGAGGCGTTTCATACCGATCACCTACCTAGCTTCGCGCTGCCCGCCCGGAGGGCTGCCTAAAATTTGCCTTAAATGACAACAGGTTGTAGTCTTTCCGTGGTCGCCCATTTAGGGCAATTCGCGGAAAGCTGCAAGAGCAAGCGAAGCAAATTAACCATATTTCGGCGGAAAACACCCGGTCGTTCGCGCATTTCCTGCGAACCCACCCAGAAGGCGTTGAGTCTGGTTAATTTATTCTTAACAACGCCCTATCCGGAGCGACCCTCTTAGGGTTTCAGCAAGCGCGTTCGCTGCTTCTGTTTCCAGATCGGCTCGCCATGGCGGTGCGGGGTCTGCGGTTCCTTCGGACCGCCGGCGCGCACCGGCCGTTCCGCGAAGCGTCCCCGCGAGATCATCCGGTCATACATGACCAGGGCGCCCGCCATCGCGACGTTGACGCAGAACTGCGTCGGGATCTTCACGACATGGTCGCAGCGCGCGAGGAGTGCGGGCGAAAGATCGTCGCGTTCGGCCCCCATCACATAGGCGGCGCGCGTCGGATGGCGAAAGCTCGGCAGCTCGACCGCATCCTCGATGAATTCCAACCCGACCAGTTGGCAGCCCTTCGGCAATTGGAAGGCCTCGAGGTCCGGATAGTCGTGGAAGGGCAGGCTCTGCAGGGCGTCTGACGTATCGGCCAGGCGCGCCTCGCGCGTGTCGAACACCGCGCCGATGGCGAAGCAGAAGCTGGCGCCGAAGGCATGGGCCGTGCGCATCAGGCTGCCGAGATTCATCGGCTTGCTGACGCCTTCGATGCCGATGCCGAAATAACCACGCATGGCGGCGAAGGTTGCATGGGCCGCGCGCCCAAGGCAAGGTGGCGCCCTCGGGTCAATGGAAACGGTTTCGGGCGATGGCACGCAAAGCGGCCCGCAAGACCGCCGGTCGCAACGCGAATGCGAAACGGGCGGCCGGCGGCAAGAGCCGGGCAAAGACCAAGGTCAAAGCCAAGGCGAAGACCAAGATCAAATCGGTCGCGACGCCGGTGGTGCAACCGCGGGCCTCCCGGCCGGCATCCGCCGATCAGAAACCGCCCGCCAACCCGGTGCTGATCGAGGTCACGCGCGGCGAGATGGTCGAGAGCCGTCATCGCGTCGCGGTGGCCGTCGTCGATGCCGGCGGCAAGCTGGTCGAAAGCTGGGGCGACATCGAGCGGCCGATCTACGGGCGCTCCGCGATCAAGCCGTTCCAGGCCCTGCCGCTGCTCGAGACGGGTGCCGCCGACGCGTTCAAGCTGGGCGAGCCCGAGATCGCGCTCGCCTGCGCCTCGCATAACGGCGAGCCGCAGCATACCGACCGGGTCCATGATTGGCTCGCGCGCATCGGCTGCGAGATCGCCGATCTCGAATGCGGCGCGCATCTGCCCTATCACGAGCCGACCATGCTGCAGCTCGTCGCCAATGGTGGCGACATCACCGCGATCTACAACAACTGCTCGGGCAAGCATTCGGGCTTCCTCACCACCGCGCGCCATGAAGGCGAGCCGACCAAAGGCTATATCCGCTACGAGCATCCGGTGCAGCAGCGCGTGACCCAGGCGATGTCGGAAATGACCGGCGTCGATCTGACCCGGAGCCCCCGCGGTATCGACGGCTGCGGCATTCCGGTGCTGGGCATGCCGTTGCGCGCCATGGCCCACGGGCTCGCGAGGATGGCCGATCCGCGCAAGCTCTCGGCCGACCGCGCCAATGCCTGCAAGCGCATCGTCTCGGCGATCATGGCTTGGCCGATGCTGCTCGGCGGCACCGGCCGCTTCGGCTCGAGCACGATGGCGGTCTTCAAGAATCGCTTCGTGCTCAAGGGCGGGGCCGAGGGCGTCTATGCCGCGATCCTTCCCAGCCTCGGCCTCGGCGTGGCGATCAAGGCCGACGATGGGGCCGGACGCGCAGCCGAAGCGGCGATGGCGCAGACCCTGCGCCGCCTCAAGCTGGTGTCGGCAGCCGAAGCCAAACAGTTCGCCAATCTCCTGATGCCGCCCGTGCTCAATCGCGCCCATCTCGAGGTCGGTCGCATCCGCTCCACCGGCGAAGGGCGTTTCTGAGCGATGCGCGTCATCGAGGCGCGGGCCTGGGGTGGTGTCGATCAATTGGCGCTCGCCGAGCGGCCGGATCTGCCCGCACCCGAGAACGACCAGGTGGAAATCGACGTCGCCGCCTGCGGTCTCAATTTCGCCGACTCGCTCATCATCGCCGGCAAGTATCAGGAGCGGCCGCTGCCGCCCTTCGTGCCCGGCTTCGAAGTGGCCGGCCGCGTCAAATCGACCGGCGCCCATGTGCGCCGGGTGAAGCCCGGCGATCGCGTCATGGCCGTGGTCGATCATGGCGGCTTCGCGGAGCAGGCGCTGGCGCGCGAGATCGACTGCTTCCTGATTCCTCCCGAGATGGATTTCGTCACCGCCGCCGGCTTCGCCATCGCCTATGGCACCTCGCATGGCGCGCTCGAATGGCGCGCCCATATCAAGTCCGGCGAAACCTTGCTGGTGCTGGGCGCCTCGGGCGGCGTCGGCCTGACCGCCGTCGAAATCGGCAAGGCGATGGGAGCGAGCGTGATCGCCTGCGCCGGCGGGCCGGAGAAGCTCGCCATCGCCAAGGCCCATGGCGCCGATCATCTGATCGATTATCGCGCCGAGACCCTGCGCCAGCGCATCAAGGAGATCTGCGAGGGCGGTGGCGTCGACGTGGTCTATGACCCGGTCGGCGGCGAGCTGTTCGACCAGGCGCTCAAATGCACCAACTGGGGCGGCCGTCTTCTGATCGTGGGATTTGCCGGCGGCGGCGTGCCGCAGATCCCGGCCAACTATCTGCTGGTGAAGAATCTCGCGGCCATGGGCATCTATTGGGGCTCCTATCGCCGCAAGCAGCCCCAGCTGGTCGAAAGCTCCTTCCGCCAGCTCTTCGCCTGGCATCGCGAAGGCAAGCTCAAGCCGCTCGTTTCCCATCGCTTCGATCTGGCGGAGGCGGCGACGGCACTCGAGCTTCTGACCTCGCGGCGCGCCACGGGCAAGGTGGTGCTGACCACCGGCCGCGGCTGAGCCAGCCCTCCGCGCCGCCCATGAGCGACGATCGCGTCCGCGAGCAATATGAGGCCTATCCCTATCCGCCGCGCGATCCGCGCGAGGAGACCAAGCGGCTGATCGAAGGCTCGCCCAGCCACCGCCTCGAGATCGATCACTACCTCTTCGCCGGCCAGCGCGACTGGCAGCAGCCCTTCCGCGCGCTGGTGGCGGGCGGCGGCACCGGCGACGGACTGGTCATGCTGGCGCAGCAACTGGCCGAGATCGGCTGTCCCGCCGAGATCCATTACCTCGATCTGAGCCATGCCTCGCGCAATATCGCCGAGGCGCGCATCCGCGCGCGCGAGATCGGGAGCGTGACCTTCCACGCGGCGGCGATCGAGCAATTGCCGCGACTGGGGCTGGGCGCCTTCGACTACATCGATTGCTGCGGCGTGCTGCATCATCTGGCCGATCCGGCCGCGAGCTTGCGCATCCTGGGCCAGGCGCTGTCGCCCACGGGCGGCATCGGCCTCATGGTCTATGGTGAATTCGGGCGTTCGGGCGTCTATCCGATGCAGGATCTCCTGCGGATGCTGGGCGAGAGCGATCCCGCCGAGAAACGCATCGAGACCGCCAAGCGCCTGCTGCGGCAATTGCCCTCGACCAATCTCTTCGCGCGCAATCCCGTGCTCGGCGATCACATGCGCGCCGGCGATGCCGGCATCCACGATCTGCTGCTGCATGCGCGCGACCGCGCCTATCGCGTGCCGGAGCTGGTGGCGCTGATCGATGCCGCCGGCCTCGCGCCGACCGCGCTGATCGAGCCCTGGCGCTACGATCCCGCGAGCTATCTCGCCGATCAAAAGCTGCTGGCGCCCTTGAACGCGCTCGACCGCTGGCAGCGCGCGGCGGCGGCCGAGCTGCTTGCCGGCAATCTCAAGACTCATATCGTCTATGCCGTGCCGAAGGGTCGCGCGACGATGGCGGTCGCGGATGCCGAGGATGTCACCGCGGTGCCGGTGCTCAAGGAGGGCAACGGCGTCGAGCTGGCGCGGGGCTTGCGGCCGGGCGGGAAGCTCACCGTCAAGGCCGACGGATATGAAGCGCGCTTCGCCACCTCGGCCGGGGCGGGCCCGATCCTGGCGGCGATCGACGGGCGGCGCTCCATCGCCCAGATCGCCGCACTCCTGGCGGAGCAGAACCCCAAGCGCTGGACGCCGGTCTACTTCACCGCCGAGTTCACGGCCACCTACAGGCTTTTCAATGCGTTGAACCGCCTGTTTCTCAGCCGCGCCCCGTGAGGGTTCGAGGCATGGCGACACCCTGTTGCGCCTGCCAAATCATCGCCATGTAATAGAGTTGTCGCTGAAGCTTGCCATTCTGCCGCCATTCTCCGATTGGACCACATGTCGTCACATCATCTGACCTGGCTCAAAATCTGGATCCGCAACCCGATGAAGCTGGGGGCGATTGTGCCCTCGAGCCGCGAGCTGGCGCTGGCCATGGCGCGGCTGGTGCCGACCGATCGCAAAGGTCCGGTGGTCGAGCTGGGCGGCGGCACCGGCGTCATCACCCGCGGCCTGATCGAGACCGGCATCGCGCCCGAGGATCTGATCGTGATCGAGCGCGACCCGACCCTGCATGCGCTGCTGCATAAGCAGTTTCCGACCGCGCGCATCATCCTGGGCGATGCCACCGAGCTGTCGCGGCTCCTGGGACCGATGCATCTGCCGCCGATTCGCGCCGTGGTGTCGGGCCTGCCGCTGCTTTCCATGAGCAAGCCCGTGCAGCAGAAGATCGTCGAGGAGGCGCTCAAGGTCGTCGGCAAGGACGGCCCCATCATCCAATTCACCTACGGCCCCTTCTCGCCGATCGCACGCCGCCGCTTCGGACTGGTCGGCCGCGTCGCCGAACGCGTCTTCGCGAATTTGCCGCCGGCGAGCGTGTGGGAGTATTGGCAGGGCAGGGCGGTCTGAGCGGCCACCCCTTTCTTTCCTGTCATTGCCGGGCTTGACCCGGCAATCCAGTCGCTGGACCCCCGGGTCAAGCCCGGGGGTGACAAAGGGGCGGCCTCAGCTCGCCAGCTCTTCCCGCAGGAACAGGATCAGATCCAGCGAGGGCGGCTTCACCGCGGTGCTCGAGAGCATGGCGTGCGCCTGGCCGCGATGGTGGGTTTGATGATTAAAGAAATGTGTCAGAGCCCAGTGGAGCGGCGTGCGCTGGGGCTCGCCGGCCACGTTGGTATAGATCAGATCGCCCGCGAGACGCTCGGAATCCAGTCCCATTGTGTAGGTGACAATCCGCTCGTCCTCGGCCTCGCGCGCCGCTTTTAATTCGGAAAATTCCGGATGGGGCAGCTCGTCGAGGCGGCGATAGGGCGGTTCGGCCTGCTCGAACCGGGCCAGCCAGAGACGGTCGCCAACCAGGATGTGGTTGAGCGTCTTCTGCAGGGAGGGGAAGAAGCCGGCGCGGAGGGCCGCCCATTCGGCGGGTGAGAAATCGGCGCAGGCAAAATAAAGCCGCCGGTTGGCCCAACCGTTATATCGGGCCAGCCGGCGGAAGTAGGGAAGGTCTGCCACGACGGGGTGACCTTCCCTCAGGGACGCCAGAAGGGCTTCGCGGCCTCGTTCTCCACATCGGCACGGGCCAGCCCGATATCGCGCAACATGCGGTCGTCCAGGGTCATGAGGTGGGAGCGCTCATGGGCCCGGTACTGCCAGGACAGGAGCGAGTCGGTCACCCGGACCAGCCATTCGCCGACCCGGTGGAAAGCGGTCCGATCCAGGTCGTTGGCCTTCAGGGAAAGGGAACGGTTCTGATTCCGACTGGCCTCGGTCCCCAACCGGCAATCCAGAGATTCGGTCATCATTTCTTCATTCCTTTCACAGAGGGCCAGGGTTGCTGACGAGGTCGTCAAAACCGCTTCCGCCCTTGTTTCATGGGCTAGAACATGACGCTTGCAGGGGTCACCGGCAAACGATAGTTTCTCATAGGTTCTGTTAGCTCACCTCACATGTAACGGGACATTCCGGGGCCATGGCCGACCGTCTCCCGCCTTTGAAATCCATCCAGTATTTCTCCGCCGCCGCGCGCCTCCTCTCCTTCAGCCGCGCGGCCGACGAGCTTCATGTCACCCACAGCGCCGTCAGCCACCAGATCAAGGCGCTGGAGGAATGGTTGGGCGTGCGCCTGTTCCGGCGCGCCAACCGCCAGGTGATCCTGACCGACGCGGGCCAGGCCTATCTGAAGCCGGTGATGGAGGCCTTCGATCGGCTGGGCGAAGCCTCGCGGCAATTGAAGCGGCGCGAGAGCGCGGGGCCGCTCACGGTCAGCACGCTGCCCTCCTTCGCCGCGAAATGGCTGGTGCCGCGCTTGCGCACCTTCCGCCAGGAATATCCCGACATCGATGTGCGCATTACGGCGAGCGAGAAGCTGGTCGATTTCGCGCGCGACGATATCGATCTCGCGATCCGCTATGGGCGCGGCAACTGGCCCGATCTCCTGGTCGACAAGCTGATGCGCCATGACTGGTTCCCGGTCTGCAGCCCCGCACTCCTGACCGGAACGCCGCCGCTGCAGAAGCCCGAGGACCTCGCGAACCACACGCTCTTGATCGACTATGACTGGCGCGAGGATGCCTGGGCCGCCTGGCTCACCGCCGCCGGCGTGGGGCAGATCCGTCCCAACCGTACGCTCGCCTTCAACTATTCGAACCTGATGATCCAGGCGGCGATCGACGGGCTCGGCGTGGCCCTCTCGCCGGGCGCTCTCGTCGGCGACGATCTCGCCGCCGGCCGCCTGATCCGGCCCTTCAAGACCATGCTCTCGACCGATTACGGCTATTACCTCGTGGCGCCGGCAGGCGCCTTCGAGCGGCCCAAGCTCGCGGCCTTCCGCGACTGGATCCGGCGCGAGGCCGCGGCCACGGCCGGCAGCTGAGCCACGCTGGCGGGCCTGAAACCACAAACGATTTGCGTGGAGCCGCCGCGGGGATTGTAATCTCGACCGCATGACCTTCTCCGTCCCTCCTGCATGAGGTCCCGCGATCATGACGAAGTTTCCCAGCGACGACGTCCCGGAGCTTGCGCGCGGGATCCACGATATGGGTGGGCTTCCCGGCGGCGCCGTCGATCGCCATGAGCATGCGGTCACGCTCTGGGAGAAACGCGTGGATGCGCTTCTCGTGCTCTTGACGCGCAAGGGCGTCTTCAGCGTCGACGAGCTGCGCAACGCGATCGAGCGTCTGGGTGCCGAGGCTTACAGCTCGATGTCCTATTACGAGCGCTGGACCGCCTCGATCGCCTGGAATCTGATGCAGCGCGGCGTCATCACTGCCGACGAGCTCGGCAAGCGCATGGCCGAGATCGAAACCGAGGGCCGGCAATGACGACTGCGGCGACAAAGAACCGGCGCTTTCGACCCGGGGACTCCGTGCGGGTACGCCGCGCTTTTCCGCCCGGGCATATCCGCACGCCCATCTATATCCGCGGGGCGCTGGGCGTGATCGAGCGCGATTGCGGCGACTGCGTCAATGCCGAAGAGCGCGCCTTCGGCCGCGCCGGCAAGCCCGAGCTGCCGCTCTACCGCGTTCGCTTCCAGCAGCACGAGATCTGGTCGGGCTATGAAGGCCCCGACAGCGACAGCATCGAGATCGAGCTCTATGCCAACTGGCTCGAGCCGGTGTGACGATGAGGTGATGGAATGAGCCAGAACCATCCGCATGATCACGACCATGACCGCCATCATGGAACCGGCGCGCCGCATCGCCATCCAACACAAAGCGACGATCCGCCGCCCACCGGCCATTACCAGGTGATGGCGGTCGCGCTGCGCGAGCTTCTGGTCGAGAAGGGCGTGCTGACCGCCGACGAGGTCCGTGGCCAGATCGAACGCATGGACGTGCGAGGGCCTCATCTGGGCGCGCGCGTGGTGGCGAAGGCCTGGAGCGATCCGGCCTACAAGGCGCGGCTTCTCGCGGACGGACCCAAGGCCTGCGCCGAGCTCGGCATCGAGCTCGACGGCATGCGGCTGACGGTGGTCGAGGAC
>NZ_JBOHKS010000204.1:0-23988 GCF_050729195.1 Hypericibacter sp. | reverse complement strand
TCCCTGGGCTGTCATCGCCGGGCTTGACCCGGCGATCCAGGGCCGCAGAAGGCTGGATGCCCGGATCAAGTCCGGGCATGACAGGAGCGGGGAACCTCCTCTCAAGGGGGAGGGGCCACAGGTAGCTTCGATCTCGCTCGAAGCTTAAAAGTAGAGCGAAGCGATCATGGGGGAGTTGGCGAGCATGGACAACGCGATCTGGAAATGGCCGATCTCCGGCCCGCAGCATCTGGCCGGCACGGCGGGGCGTTTCAGCTTCGTGGGCGGGGCCGGCGATTTCGACGCGAAGGGGAAAATCCGCCATCTGGACGATCTCTTGGCGCAGATCCCGGGCACGATCGCCAACATCGCCGCGGCCCTCGCGGTCGAAGGCTGCGGGCTCGCCGACATCCTGCGGCTCAAGGTCTTCTACAAGAGCGACGGATCGCGCGACGAATGGGAGGTGCTGGCGGCGCTCGCCAAGCATTTCGAGCGCGATCCCCTGCCCGCCATCACACTCCATCCCGTGCCGCTGCAGCCCTTCGCCGGCCAGGCGCTGCAGGCGCAGGCGATCGCGACGCGCGGCTGGCGCGACCATGCGCCGGACCTGCGCGTCGTCACCGGCGAAGTGCCGACGAACTACCGCCAGCGCTTCGGCGGCCGGAAGATCACGCTGGGCCTGCGCGCCCACGAGTTCCTCGCCGTGCCGGCGCGCACCGCGATCGACGACGAGGGCAACCCGATGCCGGGCGACGGCGTCGCCCATTCGCGCATCATCATGTCGCGCCATGAGGAGACGCTGAAGGCGCTCGGCGCCTCCTTCCAGGATGCGATCAAGATGGAAGGCTACTATTTCGGCATCACTACGGAAGCCTGGGCCGACATGGCGCGCACGCGCGGCTCCTTCTTCCGCGAGCCCGGCCCCGTCGCCACCGTCGTGCCCTGCCACGGGCTCTATCCCAAAGGCGCCCAGACCAAGATCGAGGTCATGGGCATGCGCGAGAGCTGGAACGGCTTCGACAAATATATCCCGCGCGAGGATCGCTGGCCGCGGCGCGTCTGGGACTGGCAGATCCCGCTGCCCTACCGCCAGGCGATCCGGCTGCGCGACATGATCTGGCTCGGCGGCCAGGTGCCGTCGGCGCCGGATTCCAACAAGGGCGTGACCGTCCTTCCGGGCCAGCTGCTGCCGCAGACGCAGTTCACCATGAGCCTGATCGAGGACCTGCTGCGCGCCTTCGACCGCATGACCTCGGACCTGAAGCTGGTGATCGCCTATTTCACCTCGTCGGGCAGCGAAGCGGAGACGCGGGCCTTCATTGACATGCTCCGGGCCTGCATCCCCGGGCCCCTGCCGCCCCTGACCCTGGTGCCGCAGCCGCATATGCATACGAAGGACATGACCGTGGAGATCTGGGGCGTCGCGCGGGGGTAGAAGCGGAGCGCTTCTCGCAATTATTTATTCTCCCCGCGCCGCCCGCACGCGTTCTTCCTGTCATCGCCGGGCCCCCGGGTCCGACCAAAGGTCGGCCCGAGGACAAGCTCGACATCACGGCGATCCAGGGCAAGAGAAGTCTGGATGCCCGGATCAAGTCCGGGCATGACAGGAGGAAAGCGGGGCGCGGATGTCTCTGCCGCGATCGCGCCGCCCTACTTCACCTGCACCAGCGGCGGTTCCGTCCAGCTGCCGTCGAGCGCGGCGGCTTCGGGGATGTAGAGGCGCTGGACCATCATGAAGGGACCCGGGGGCACAGGAAGCCAGTTGGATTCCTTGTCGGGGCCGGGGGAGTCATGCTGGATATAGAGCGTCAGCCCGCCATCGGCGTCGAGCTTGAGCTCGGGCAGCATCGGCGAATTGATCAGATAGCGCTTGATCGGGTTGGCCACCAGGAACTGGTGCGGCAGGTCATACATGGTGAGCGACCAGAAGGCCTTGGCGGGCGGGAACTGGCCGGCCGTGTAATGGATCGTGTAGGCGTGGGCGCCCGACATCGCCACGCCGTCGACCGGCTTGTCATAGATGCCGTAATAGGCCTCGTCCTTCGAGTTGCCATAGATGCCGGTCTGGGCGCCGAGCGCGCGGTTGACATAGTTGTTCTTCATGAAGGCGCGGGTGCCGAAGAGATCGACCGAGGAGGTGGTGACGGCTTTGCGCGCCTCGATCTCGCGCTGACCGTCCGCCATGCCGGCCTTGAGCGCCGCGGTCATTTCCGGCGACAGCTTGGCGAAGTTGATGGTCTGGCCCGGGCCGATGCCGATCTTCGCAAAGCGCTCGCGCAGATCGACCTCGCTGGGATCGGCCGGGCAGAGCGTCAGCAGGAAGCTCAGGACATTGAACATCTCGAGCGAGCTGCGCTCCTTCGCCGCCGGCAGCGGCGGGATGAACTTGATCTTGGGTGCCGCCTGCGGCGGCGTTTTGCCCAGGAAGGTCGAGAGCGGCTGCAGCTTGTACTGCGCCTGGATCTTCTTGACGTTGCCGATGTCGGAGGGCCCGAAGAGCTGCGTGCGATAGATCGGCATCACGAGCTGCGTCTCGGCCCGGATCACCTTGGCGATGCCGGGCGGGGTGGCGCCCTTCCAGTTCGGGCCGGCGATCAGGAAATTGCCGCCGCCATTGCCGGTCGTGCGGGTGCCGAGATAGTCGAAGTTGAAGGTGTAGAGATCGACGAGCTGGACCGAGTAATAGCGGTTCGCCTCGATCGCCGGCAAGGTGATGACCAGGGGCTCGGCGCGCAGATCGAGCCAGGCGAAGGAATAGGGTGTGTCGGAGTTCGGCGTCTGGACGGTCTTGTCCTTCGGCGTGAAGACGCGCGCCTCGCTGGCGAGATGGTTGATCGATGCCTTGTAGGCGGGCCCGCCCTTGTCGACGAAGAAGGACCAGGCGATCCGGTAATTGTCGACCATCGGGAAGCCGTAGATATAGGCCTCCTTCGCGATCGCGCGCGCCTCGGTCGGCGTGACCTCCGCCGCCGATGCCGGCATGGGCAGCGCGGCCGGCATCAGCAAGGCCATTCCCACCGCCAGCGCCAGCATGCGGATGGTCTTTTCGACGAGCATCGTGTCTTCCCCCGAAAAATGGCGGCCCCCGAGGCCGCGCACAGGCAGCCAGCTTATCTCAGAGGCCCGCGGCATGGGAATGAAGCCCGGATGACAGAGCCCTTGTCATTTCGCGCCAGATGCTCGAAGACCACGCAATGCCCTCCTGTCATCGCCGGGCCCCCGGGTCCGACCAAAGGTCGGCCCGAGGACAAGCTCGACATCACGGCGATCCAGGGCCAGAGAAGTCTGGATGCCCGGATCAAGTCCGGGCATGACAGACAGAGGAACAGGTTAAACGCCGCTCCCCCTATCACAAGCGAGTCCCTCCCTTGCGCTCCGAAACCCTGCCGAATACCGCCATCCCCGTCCTCGAAACCGAGCGCCTGATCCTGCGCGGCAACCGGCTGTCCGATTTTCCGGCGCTGGCCGAGCTCTGGGGCGACAGCAACGTCGTTCGGCATATCAGCGGCAAGCCCTTCTCGCCCGAGGAATGCTGGGCGCGCCTGATGCGCTATGTCGGGCACTGGGCGCTCCAAGGCTACGGCTTCTGGGCGATCGAGGAGAAGGCCAGCGGGCGCTATGTCGGCGAAGCAGGGCTCGCGGATTTCAAACGCGATCTCAAGCCCTCGCTGGACGGGTCGCCCGAGGCCGGATGGGTGCTGGCGTCCTGGGCGCATGGCAAGGGTTACGCGACCGAGGCGGTGCGCGCCGCCGCGACCTGGGGCGCGGCGAAGTTCGGCAGCACGCCCCTCGCCTGCATCGTCGCCGCAGAAAACAAGGCTTCGATCAATGTCGCGACCAAATGTGGCTTCCGCGAATACACCCGCACGACCTACAAGGGCGGCGAGACGATCATCTTCCGGCGGGAGGCGGGGAAGTAAGAGCCCGTCAAGAAAGGCCATCCTCTCCGCCCGCCTTCGCGGGGGGAGAGGGCAGGGTGAGGTGGGTGTTCGAAAAGAGCGAGATATGGCAGCGAAGTGCCCCCTCACCCAGCTGCGGGTAAGCTCGACTTCGTCTCGCTAACCCTCCGCGTCCCTCTCCCCCACTTCGTGAGGGAGAGGATTTGGCAATCGCCCCTCACGCCACCGCTTGATGGATCGCGACGCCCGTCAGCGCGTCGACCTCGGTGTCCCAGGGTTCCTGCGCGATCACGCGCTTCACATACTCATAACCCGCCTGCCAGCGCTGGCGGATGCCACCGGCGCTGAAATCGACGTCCTTGGTGTGGTCCTCATTGTCGAGGCGTGGCGCCAGGAGCCGTACGAGATGCATGGTGGTGCCGCAGCCATAGGAGGCGAGCTCGCGCACCATCGGATCCTCGGCCGCGCCCGGCGGCAGGCGCTTCGCCAGCTCGCGCACCACATGGCGCAGCCGGTGCAGCTGCTGCTGGCGCGCGACATGGCTCAAGCCGCGGCTCGAATATTGAATGTCCTTCATCCGTCCCATCACCTCCCAGATCGTTTCCGGCGCCGCACCTTCCGGCTGCCAGAGATTGACCGAGAAGATCAGGGAATCACGCCGCGGCCGGTCGTCGAACACGCATTCGACCGGGGTGTTCGAATAGATGCCGCCGTCCCAATAGGGCTCGCCCTCGATCATCACCGCGGGAAAGGCCGGCGGCAGCGCGCCCGAGGCCATGACATGGGCGATGTCGACCGGCATGTCGCGGCTGTCGAAATAGCGCATCTCGGCGGTGCGCGCATTGACCGCGCCGACGGTGAGACGCACATGCTTGGCGTCGATGTAGCCGGTATCGACGAGCTCGCTCAGCGTCTCCTTCAGCGGCGCGGTCGTGTACCAGGAGGCCTGGTCGACGCCGGTGCGATGATGGACGCCCCAGACGCCGTGGCGGCTGGGCTCGAAGAATCCCGGCACCCCGCGCATCACCACGCCCAGATTGGCAAGAAGGCTGGGATTGGCGAAGGCGGCGCCCCAGACATTGTCGCCGGCATAGGTCCCGCTGCGGACCCGCTGCCAGAATTCCTGCAATCGCGCAAGCCGGTTGCCAGGCGCGTTGCCGGCGATGAGCGCGGCATTGATCGCGCCGATCGAGGTGCCGATCACCCAGTCCGGCTCGATGCCGGCCTCGCTCAAGCCCTGATAGACGCCGGCCTGGTAGGCGCCGAGCGCGCCGCCGCCCTGCAGCACCAGCACGGTCTGGCCGAAAGACTTGCGCGGCCGCGAAGCGGATTTGCGTTTGGTCGCCGGCTCGAACACCGGACGTGCGGAAACGGTCATGGCGTTTCTCCCTTTATCGAGCGCCAGGATGGGAGAAGGCGATGACGGAGGAAAACGCCGAACGACGATGGTTTCCATGCCCCCGCGACATGGAGGCGGCGGGCCATGATTATGGATCTACATCACTTCTTCGCGCGGATCCGCCTGCCGCGCGGCTTGCGGTACTCGCTGCGGTGGCCGGTGCGGTCTTCCGCCTGGAAGCGCTGCTTCTTCCGGCGCGAACCGAACTTGTCCTTGACCTTCTCCCTCGTCTTGATCGTCACATAGCCGTTCGGGCGCACCGAGAAGGGTTTCTTCAGCAAGCCCAGATGATCGAACTTGGTGCCGCGGGGATGTCTGAAGGGCTCGAACCAGGTCGGGTAGAGGAAATTGGACATCGGGATCCCGTCGACGAGGAAGGTGTCCTCCTCGACCGGATCGCACATCTCATAAGCATATTGGGTGCCGCCTTTCGCCTGCGCCCAGAGATTGGCGATGGGATCGATGGCCATCTCGAACAGCTCGTGCGAGGCGGTGACGCTCACCAGCTCCTTGTCCCGCAAGGTGGTCTTGACGAAGATCTTCGAGTAGGGCTGGCCCTGCTTGGTCAGAGCATGGTCGCCATAGGCGGCGGCGACGGTGGCGTCATCGAGAAAGAGAAGCTGCCAGTCCGTGGGCTTGGCTTTCCTGGGCTTGTAGAGCTCGACCGGATAGCCCCAGACCGGGAGAAAATGCCGGTCGTAGCATTTCTGTAGCGCGGCGATGAGCTTGTCGAAATCGACGCCGAGATCGACCGTCGCCTTGTTGATGCAGGCGATCCGTACCGGCGCGAGCCGGCCGGCCTTGACCGGGTGGATGATGTTCATGCGATTCCCCCTTCGGGCGAATAATCGGACTTTCTATTCCTGCTTCCCTTCGACCGCGCGCCGCAGCGCGACTTGCGCGAGAAGGCGGGTCGAATCCAGCGTCGGCAGCAGTGAATTCTCGTCATTGATGACCAGCGGGAGCTCGGTGCAGCCGAGGATCACGGCATCGCAACCCTTGTCCTTCATCCGTTCGATGACGCGCTGAAGGGTCTTGATGCTGTCGCGCTTGAAGATGCCATAGACCAGCTCCTCCATGATGATGCGGCTGGTCTCGTCGCGCTCCGCGGTGTCGGGGCGGCGATAATCGAGCCCCTGCGCGACAAGCTTCTCCGGATAGACCACGCTGTCGACGAGCCAGCGCGTGCCGGTGATGGCGAGACGCCGATGGCCGCGCGCGACCGCCTCGGCCGCGACGACCTCCGCGATATGGAGCCAGGGCAGCGGCGAGCGCGGCAGGACATGCGCCATCGCCTGGTGAATCGTGTTGTCGGGACAGATCAGGAAATCGGCGCCGCTCCGGGCGAGCTTCTCGGCGGAACCGAGCATCAGCGCGCCCACGCCCGCCATGTCGCCGCGCTCGAGACAGGCGACGTAGCTCGCGAGCGAGGGTGTGTGCATCGATATCTCGGGATGCGCATGGGGCCCGAGCAACGCCGCCCCTTCCGCGCAGATCGTCCGATAACAGAGCGCCGCGCCTTCGGCGGAGCAGGCGACGATGCCGATGTGAAGAGGCATATGTTTCTCCTATCCCCTCCCCCCATTTGGGTGAGGGAGGGGGAACCCGCGGATCAAGCATCGAGTGCTCCCCCTTCCTGGCCTTCCTCCGCAAGGGGGGAAGGGACAATACCGAGGCCAGCGCCGGCAACCCCGCCCCTAACCCATTGAAATATAACTCCTGAAAAAACAAAAGCCCGCGTTACCGATTCGCTAACTTCCTGCTGCCACTATGGCTCACGGGAAACCTCCAAGCAGGAGGAGATGAAAGTGAGCGACTCTTACATCTTCGAGAGACGGCGTATCTTCCGGCGGCGCAACACATGGTCGTCGCGGGCGAGCCTGACGCTCGTCATTTTCCTGGGCGCGATGTTCGGCTATCTGCTGCCCGAGATCCTGTCGACCGCGAGCCTGACGCCGCCCTCGCTGGGCGAGCGGGCCTACGGTCAGGTCGGCAGCGTCACTCCCACCGGGACCGTCGCCTGCGAGGCGATGGATTGCGCCGGCACGAAGGCCCCGCCCGAGCACAGCACCGCGTCGGAAACGATCGGCCAGTGCAAGATCACCGGGACCTGCATCACCAGCGCCGCCGCCTCCGGCCTCGAGCTCGGCTTCAGCGCGGACCGCATCGAGATGTCGGTCCTGCCCGCGGGCGCACGCTAACGATCCTTCCTGCGTCTAACCGCTGCGATCGCGCTCGTCGATGACGAGACTGGGCGCGGAAACCGCTTCGACCTCTTCCGGCTCGCGGACATCCTCGACCGCGACTTGGCGGAGATGACGCGTGATCGCGGGTGGGATCGTCTTGAGGCGCGGCGGGCTGAGCGCGCTGCGGCGATAGCGCATCAGCACCTCGCCGGTCGCGAAACTCCGCGTGTCGAGGAGTTTCAACCGTTCGAACTCGCCGGGACCGGAGAAGAGCGGCATGCCCGTGCCCAGCAGCACCGGCACCAGCGCGATGTTGTATTCGGCGATCAGCCCCTCGCGCTGGAATTGCGAGGCGAGATTGCCGCCGCCCACGAGGAAGATGCGCTTCAGCCTGTAGCGCTCCATCTCGATCAGGAGCTTGATCAGGGGCAGCGAGGTTTCGATCACCTCGGGCGGCTCGGCTTCGAGCGGCCGGTGGGTGAAGACCCAGCAGGGCTTTCTCGGATAGGGCCAGGCCGCATGGCGGCGGATCTTGTCGTAGGTGAGGCGCCCCATGATGAGGCCGTCGACGGAATCGTAGAAGGAGCGATAGCCGAAATCCTCGCCCTCGGGGTCGAGACGGGGCAGCCAGTCGATTCCGCCATCCAGCGTGGCGATGAAACCATCGAGGCTCGTGGCGACGTAATAGACGATCTCGACCATGCACGCTCCGATCATTCGAGGGCGACGAATTGGCTGTCGACAACGGAGCGATCCCCTTTCCGCTCGCGGACTCGACCCTCTCTCGCTGGCTCGCGAAAGAATTTTTTTCCAATCTCGCTCTGCGCGGGCTCATCGCCCGCAAGGCAGGAAGACGACTTCCTCTGGACTCGCTTTCTTGGGCTCGTGTCTCGCTTGGATCCTGTCCGCCCGCATTCACACAACCGCACGGGTGAACGGTCGCGATTATAGCAGCGTTCCTGCGACAGTTTCATAGCGAATGGCGAGAGAAGCGAGAGGATCGGGGATCGTTGCGGTCGCGACAAATTCGTCGCAATTCCACAGCTGCATACCCGGAAAATCAACATTTGTTGGTCGACAAGGCAGCGATCAGAACGGACTACGCAAGCTGATGGTGCTGGAAAATGCGTCAGCAAGATTGGCCGGCCGTTCAGCCATCGGAGTGCGGCTTGCAGCGGCGGCGTCCAGCCGGCGCACTCCTTATACCCGTGATGCTCTGCTGCGACCCCGATTAGACCAGTGCCGCTACGGTTTCGCGGCGATCAGCACATAACCACGGGTACGGTTCTGGTTGTCGCTATCGGTGGTGTTCATGGCGGCGAAGAGATCAGCCGCCGTGACCCATACGGGCGGATACTTGTAGCGGGCCACGTCGAGGATGAGGAACCGGTCCGACTTTCCGTCATAGGCAGCAAGCGGCGAGATGTGGCCGCCCTTCTCCTGGCCAATGGCCTTGCGGAGATAATTCACCACGACGAAATGGCCGGGCTTGGACAGATAGTCGCGAGCTGCGGCGCGGAAAGCTTCGAGGCTCGTGTCCGCAGCGTGGTGGACCTCGACGGCGACGGGTTGGGTGGCGATGAAGGCACCGAGTTGATCCAGCGTCATGCCCATCTCGCGGATGGTGTCGGCCGGAATTACTGCCTCGGTCGCGGCGGAGAACACATTGTCCTGGGTGAAGGTACGGTAAGGATCGTATTCGGGAACAGCTGGGGCCGGCAGCTGCAGGGCATTCAACACCATGACGCTGCTGGCGACGCCACAGAAGGCTTGGTTCTTCTGGGTGACAAAATTGTCGGCCAGCGGGAAATAGGCGGCCCGCGCCTCGGCCTCGAAGAAATAGCCCTCGCCCGCCGGGCTGGCGGCGCCAATCAGATTGGGCGGCAGCGGCAAGGTTTCGGCGTGCGAACCCGAAGCCAGCGCCAAAAGAAGAAGGACTGCCCCAAGCAATCTTTTCAGCATGCTCGTGCCCTCATTGACCCGAAAGAAACTAAGCCGGTATCCAATCGCCATCGATGCCAAACAGCCGTTACAGCGGGCGGCGCGCCTTCAGGGCCGCGGTCAGCGTGCCGTCGTCGAGATAGTCGAGCTCGCCGCCGACCGGGACACCATGGGCGAGGCGCGTGACCTGGATTGGCAGATTGGACAGCCGATCAGTCAAATAATGCGCGGTCGTCTGGCCTTCGACCGTGGCCCCCAGCGCCAGGATCACTTCCTTGACCGCCGGCTCCGCCGCGCGGCGCAGCAATCCGGCAAGGTTGAGCTGCTCCGGTCCCACGCCGTCGAGCGCCGAGAGCTTGCCGCCCAGCACATGGTAGCGGCCCTTGAAGGCCATGGCGCGCTCGAGCGCCCAGAGATCGCCCACCTCCTCCACCACGCAAAGCTGCGAGGCGTCGCGCCGCGCGTCGCGGCAGATCGAGCAGGGATCGACGCTGTCGAGATTGCCGCATTCCGAGCAGGCCTTCACCTCATGCGCCGCCTCCTCGATCGCGGCGGCCAGCGGCAGCATCAGCGCCTCGCGCTTCTTCAGGAGATGCAACGCCGCGCGGCGCGCCGAGCGGGGTCCGAGACCCGGCAGGCGCGAGAGCAGCTGGATGAGGGTGTCGAGGGTGGTGGGGGTCATGGGGATAGAAAAGCCGCAGAGTCAGAGTCGGATCAAGGGGAGCCGAGGGGCAAGCTGTCCATCAGCCTTCGTCCGCCAGGCCTGACTGTCATGCCTGGGCTTGACCCGGGCATCCAGGCTATTCAGCGACCGAGCGGCGGCCCTGGATCGCCGGATCAAGTCCGGCGATGACAAAAGAAACGGAGGGCCTTCGGCCGCTCCCACCGCGCCCACAAACCGGCAGCTTCATCCCCGGCGGGAGCTGCAGGCCGCCGGTGACCTTCGCCATTTCTTCCTGCAGATAGGTCTCGAGCTTCCCCTTGGCGTCGTTGAAGGCGGCGGTGACGAGGTCCTCGAGCATGCCGACGTCGGTCGGATCGACGATCTTGGGATCGATCTCGAGCCGGCGCATCGCGCCCTTGCCGTTCAAGGTCACCTGGACCATGCCGCCGCCGGACTGGCCCGACACTTCATGGGTCTCGAGCGCGGCCTGCATCTCGGCCATCTTGGCCTGCATCTGCTGCGCCTGCTTCATCATCTGGCCGATATTCTTCATGCCGCTTCTCTTGCTTTCTCTCTGATCAATCCGCGGGCAACTCGTCGGCCACGCTGTCATCGCCGCCCGTCTCCTCCGACGGCGCAGCCACGGCGGCGGGCTCGGGCTTGAGCTGACGCACCGCCTCGATCGAGGCGCCGGGGAAATTCTTCATCACCGCCTGCACCAGCGGATGGGCCGAGGCCTCGCGGCGCTGGCGCTGATCCTCGGCCTGCGCCTGCTCGCGCAAGGTCGCCTGGCCGGCATCGCTAGAGATCGCAATCACCCAGCGCCGGCCGGTGCGCTCGGTCAGCAAAGTGCCCAGCTTGTTGGCGAGATTGGTGGGCGCCCCTGGGCCCGGCCGGATCTCGATGCGGCCCGGCTCGAAATGCACCAGATGCACGTCGTTCAGGAGATGGCCATGCAGCATGCCCTCGCGCATCTTCGCAACCGCCGTCACCAGCGCCTCGAAGCTCTGCGGATCGGGAATCGTCAGGGGATTGGGCGCCGGGTGGGCTTGCGCCTGCAGCACCTCGGCGCCGACCGCGAGGGCATTGGTGGGCACGCCCGAGGAAGCGCCGCCCTGGGCGCCCATCGCCGAACCCGAGGCGACCGCCGCGGTCGCACCATTGCCGCGGGCGCCGCCTGAGCTTGTCGCCGTCCCGCCGCCGCGGGGTGCGGCCGGAATCGCGGCGACACCGCCCTGCTCCTCGATGCGTTTCACCAGATCGCCCGGTGTCGGCAAGGTCGAGGCGTGGATCAGGCGGATCAGCGCCATCTCGGCCGCCTGCAGTGGCGAGGGCGCGGTCTGGGTCTCGCCCAGCCCTTTCAACAGCATCTGCCAGGCGCGCGCGAGCACGGGGATCGCCAGCGCGTCGGCCAGGGCCTTGCCGCGGGTACGCTCCGTCTCGGGCAGCGCCGGATCGTTGACGGTCTCGGGCACCAGCTTGACGCGCGTCAGCCAATGGGTGAGGCCCAGAAGATCCTGCAGCACCACGACCGGATCGGCGCCCGATTTGTAGAGCTCGGCCAGGAGCGAGAGCGTGCCCGGCGCATCGCCCTTCATGGCGCGCTCGAAGAGATCGAAGAGCTGGCTGCGGTCGGCCAGGCCCAGCATCTCGCGCACCGTGGCCTCGTCGATCTCGGTCTTGTCCCCGGCACCGACATCAGCGCGCGCGATCGCCTGGTCGAGCAGCGAGAGCCCGTCGCGCACCGAGCCGTCGGCCGCGCGTGCGATCAGTGCCAGAGCGGCTTCCGAGAACTTGGCGCCCTCGGCCTGCGCGATGCGCGCAAAATGGGCCGATAGAATCTCGGCTTCGACGCGCCGCAGGTCGAAGCGCTGGCAGCGCGAGAGCACCGTCACCGGCACCTTGCGGATCTCGGTGGTGGCGAAGATGAACTTCACATGGGGCGGCGGCTCTTCCAGCGTCTTCAACAGCGCGTTGAAGGCCGCCGTCGAGAGCATATGCACCTCGTCGATGATGTAGACCTTGTAGCGGGCCTGGACCGGGGCGTAGCGCACGCCGTCGATCAGCTCGCGGATGTCGCCGACGCCGGTGCGGCTGGCGGCGTCCATCTCCATCACATCGACGAAGCGGTCCTCGGCGATGGCGCGGCAGGGCTCGCAGACGCCGCAGGGCTCGACCGTGGGGCCGCCCTTGCCGTCGGGGCCGATGCAGTTGAAGACGCGCGCCAGGATGCGGGCGGTCGTGGTCTTGCCGACGCCGCGCACGCCGGTGAGGATGAAGGCGTGGGCGAGCCGCCCCTGCGCGATCGCGTTGGAGAGCGTGCGCACCATCGCATCCTGGCCGATCATCTCGGCGAAGTTGCGCGGGCGGTATTTGCGGGCAAGGACCCGGTAGGGGGTCGTCTCGGTCGAGGGGCTGTCGCGCTCTTCGGTCATGCGGTCGCGAAGCGTCCCTTCCTGACGGCACATCTCATGCGGTGAGGTGGGAGACCGGCAAGGCGACCCGTGCGGAAACTCGTTACGGCTGCTTCCTTCCGGACCTGACCGGGTTGGCGAGGCGCACGTCCGCCGCCGATCTCCCGAAGGCACTATATCAGCCAGCCGCGCGCCAGAAACAAGACCGAATGACGCGTTTTATCCCCAGCCGAAGAGATTGGAATGACGAGAGATTTTGGGGGCCGCTTTCGACAAATGACGGGCGGACAGCCGATTTCTCCCTTCCGCTCGACCCCGCACCCCGCCCTTCCTTCTGTCATCGCCGGGCTCGACCCGGCGATCCAGGGCAAGAGGCAACGCGTGATCGACGAAGGCTGGATGCCCGGATCAAGTCCGGGCATGACAGCGAGAAAAACGCGGGAGGCGGACTTTCTAACTATGGGTTCGCCGCCGCCCTACTTCTGCAGCGTGAAGGTCAGCAGGCTCCCGTCCTTCGCGTTGTAGGCGGCCTGGACCACCTCGCCGTCGGGGCCGTACCAGACTTCGCGGCGGAGGTCGCCGGTAATCGAATAGTGATGGCCCTGGACTTTCGTCCCGTTGCCGAGCGTCACCGCTTCCATGCCGCGATCGGCGATGGTGACGTCCTTGGCGCGGCCCTTGGTCGGCTCGATCAGCTGCTTCTGGTCGACCGTGGCCGGATTCCACAGGCTGCCCGGGATGAGATTGCCCGGCAGTGTCGCCTGCTCGCTGTTGTAATGGCCGCGCAGCTCCTCGCCCTGGCGCTCCAGCAGCACATCGCGGTCGGTGCCGTTGTCGTTGGTCTTGGCGGCGAAGCGCATCAGCTTGCCGTCGATCCAGTCCTCCTCGGCGTCATGCTCGAAGCGATAGATCGTGACGAAGAGCAGCTTCACCTCGATGCGGATCTTGGTGTGGACGGTGAGCTTGTCGCCGTCGCGGGTGAATTGGACGGTATGGGTCCCGATCTGCGAACCCTCGCGCCAGACGTCATAGGTGATGGTCCCGTCCGGCGGAAAACCTTCCGGCACTGCGATCGCGGCCCGGACCGCCGCCGGCAGCAGCAGCCCCAGGACCAGCAGGCAGCAGGCGATAAGGCGCATCAGGGATCTCCAGAATCAGCGATTTTCCCGGGACTCACCGGTCCCGCCCCCTGACATGGGGTGTCGCTTCCGATTCCTCTATATCCCTGATCCCCTGAAAACGGCGCATTTCGGCCGCTGCGCCGACCGGCGCCGGGTCATCACGGAAACCCGGGATGCCGGACCGCGGCTGTGCGTCGGCTACTTCAATGCCGTTTGCGAGGGCGCCGGCGACCGGGCGACGCCGCCGCGCAGCTTGAAGGTCAGCACGCTTTCGTCCGCTGCTTGGTAACTCGCCTGGACCACCAGACCGTCGGCCCCGTACCAGACTTCGCGATGCATCTCGCCGGTGATCGAGTAGTGACGCGCCTCGACGGTCTGCGCCCCTTCCTTGACCGGCTCCAGGCCGCGGTCGAAGACCGTCACGGCAAAGGCCTCGCCTGCGGTCGGGTCGAGCAACTGCTTCTGATCGACCGTGGCTGGATTCCAGAGACTGCAGGGAATGATGTCCGCTGGCAGCGTCACCTGCTGCGAATTGTACTGGCCACGCAATGTATTGCCATCCCGCGCGAGCAGCACGTTCCGGTCGGTGCCGTTGTCGTCGGTCTTGGAAGCATAGTGGACCAGCTTGCCGTCGACCCAGTCTTCCACGGCTTCATGGTCGAAGTGATAGAAGGGGATGAACAGCAACGACACCTCGACGTTCATCCGGATATGGACCCTGAGCTTGTCGCCGTCGTGCAGGAAATCGACCTGGTAGGTCCCGATCCGGGCGCCTTCGCGCCAGACGTCGTAGGTCACAGCGCCGGTCAGCGGATATCCATTCGGGACGGGCACGGCTGCGCCGGCCGTTGCCGGCAAAAGCAGCCCCAAACCCAGGAGACAGAGAACCAGAAAGCGCATTGACGGTCTCTTTTGGGTTGTTATCCCGACCTCACTGTCCGGCTCGATCTTGTCAAATAAGGCAAGCCGCCCAATTTCTCTGAGTTCCGGGCGTCTGGAAAGCATTATTTTCCGGACATTTGCCCAATCTTGCCGCCGAATTCGCTTCCTCACCCCTCTTTCCCGCACATCCCCCTCTTTTTCTGGAGCCCCACCTCATGATGGAACTCCTTGCCGATCCGCAGGCTTGGCTGAGCCTGGTCACACTGACCGTGCTCGAAATCGTCCTCGGCATCGACAATCTGGTCTTCATCGCCGTCCTGGTCGGCAAACTGCCCCGGGAGCAGCAGCCACTCGCCCGCCGGCTTGGAATCGGGGTGGCGCTGGGAACCCGGCTCCTGCTCCTGGCGAGCATCGCCTGGATCGCCGGCCTGACCCAGCCCGCCTTCACCCTCTTCGACCACGCCATTTCCTGGCGCGACCTGGTCCTGATCCTCGGCGGCCTGTTCCTGATCTACAAATCCACCCATGAGATCCATGGCAGCCTCGAGGGCGAGGCGGGCGGGACCTCGGCCAAGGTCCAGGCCGCCTTCATGGCGGTGGTGATCCAGATCGGCATCCTCGACATCGTGTTCTCGCTCGATTCCGTGATCACCGCCGTCGGCATGGCCGAGCATTTCGAGATCATGGTCACGGCCGTCGTGCTGGCGATGATCGTGATGCTGGTCGCCGCCGGGCCGGTCTCGGGCTTCGTCGAGCGCCATCCGACGGTCAAGATGCTGGCCTTGAGCTTCCTGCTCCTGATCGGCACGGCGCTGGTCGCCGACGGCATGGGCTTCCACATTCCGAAGGGCTATATCTACGCGGCGATGGGCTTCTCGGTGATGGTGGAGGGGCTCAATCTGCTGGCGAAACGCCGGCGCCAGAAGCCGGTCGAGCTGCGCCAGCCCTACAGCAACGAGCCGCCGGCAGGCTGACAAGTCCGCCGCGCGGCGCATGAAAGACGGCCTTCGCCGATGAATGAGAACGATCGATCGCGCTTGAATTTCTATGCCGGCGGCCGGCTCGACCGGGCGGGCCTGCGGCGGCGCGATCGCGACTGGATCGAACGGCTGCTGGCCGATCCGCGCACGCGCCTGGTGCCGGTCTGGCGCCAGCAGAGCTTCGTTCTGCAAGCGGAGATGCCGGCGATCGCGACGCTCTTGCGCGAAAGCGCCAGCGAGCTGATCCAGAGCGCCGCCGAGATCGCGCTGCTGGGACTCGAAGGCGAACCCGATAACGGGGTCGCCTATTTCGCAGTGGAGATCTCGCATCTCGAGGCGCCGGAGACACATCCGCTGCTGTCGGCCGCCGGCCGCTTCGCCGACATCCGCAGCGTGGGTCCGCTGCTGGGGCAGGAGGAGGGCCAGCTTCTCGCCTATGCGCGCGGGCTCATGCATTGGCACAGCCGGCATCGCTTCTGCGGCGTCTGCGGCTCGCCCACGGTGAGCGAGGATGCGGGCCATCAGCGCCGCTGCACCAACAGCGCCTGCAATGCCGTGCATTTTCCGCGCACCGATCCGGCCGTCATCATGGCGGTGACCGATGGCGAGCGTCTCCTGCTCGGCCGCCAGGCGAGCTGGCCGCCGGGCATGCATTCGGTGCTGGCAGGCTTCGTCGAGCCCGGCGAGAGCCTGGAGGAAGCGGTGGCGCGCGAGGTGAAGGAAGAGGTCGGCATCGACGTGGAAGACGTCCGTTACCACTCCTCGCAGCCCTGGCCTTTCCCGGGATCGATCATGCTGGGCTTCAACGCCCGCGCGCTGTCGACGGAGATCCACCTCTCGCCGGAAGAGATCGCCGAAGCCGCCTGGTACACGCGCGATCAGCTGCGCGCCAGCCCCGAGAACGAAACCTTCCGCCTGCCGCGGCGCGATTCGATCGCGCGCCGGCTGGTGGAGGATTGGATCAAGCAGAAATAGACGCTGGCGCGAATCTTCTTTAGCGACCCCTCCCGCAAGGGGAGAGGGCGTGACAAACACAAACCACGCCCCCTCCTCCGACGGCGAAGCCGGCGAGCGGGAGGGGGGAGGGGTCGGAGAAATCTTCGCGCGCGTCAGCGCGCGTCCGCTTCTACTGCGCGCCGTTCTGCTGCTGGCGGAAGGGCGAGGCCGCATAGACGCCGAGGATCTTCACCTCGCGCGAGAAGAAGCTGAGCTCCTCGAGTGCCAGCCGCACCATGCGCGAATCCGGATGGCCGTCGATGTCGGCGTAGAACTGCGCGACGGTGAAATGGCCGTCGATCATATAGCTTTCGAGCTTGGTGATGTTGACGCCGTTGGTAGCGAAGCCGCCCAGCGCCTTGTAGAGCGCGGCCGGCACGCTGCGCACGCGGAACACGAAGCTGGTGACGACGGGGACCTTGGGATCGGGATCGACCGGCTCGCGCCCCATGATGACGAAGCGCGTGGTGTTGTGCTGGGCGTCCTCGATGCCTTCCTTGAGGCTGACCAGGCCGTAGATCTCGCCCGCGAGCGAGGATGCGATCGCAGCCTCGGTGATGTCGCCCTTCGCGGCGATGTCGGCCGCGGCGCCGGCGGTGTCGGCGTGGACAACCGCCTTCAGGCCCAGCTCGCGGATCAGCTTGCGGCATTGCGAGAGCGCCTGCACATGGCTGTGCACGGTCTTGAGCGACTTCAGCGTCGCGCCCTGAGGCGCCAGCAGGTGATGGTTCACGCGCTGGAAATGCTCGGCGACGATATGAAGCCCCGAATCCGGCAGCAGATGATGGATGTCGGCGACGCGGCCCGCGACCGAGTTCTCGATCGGGATCATGGCGAGCCGCGCCTTGCCCTCGCGCACCGCCGCAAAGACGTCCTCGAACGACGCGCAAGGCAGCGTGCGCAAGGTCGGATGGGCGGCGCGGCAGGAGAGATCGGAATAGGCGCCGGGCAGCCCCTGGAAGGCGATCAGATCGTCGGCGCCGGTGGCGCCTTGCTTGGTCGTTTTGGTCATGAGCGGGTTCCGGAGGGCCGGGGCTTGGAGCTGTTGGGTGCCAGCAGCGCACGGGCCTTTTCGAGGTCGGCCGGAGTATCGACACCGAGCGGAAGGGTGTCAACGAGCGCCAGGTCGATACGCATGCCGGCCTCGAGGGCCCGCAGCTGCTCGAGCTTCTCGCGCTGTTCGAGGCGGCCCGGCGGCAGCGCCACGAAACGTTCGAGCGCGGCGCGGCGATAGGCGTAGAGACCGATATGGTGATAGAGCGGACCGGCGCCGGTGGGTACGGTGGCGCGGCTGAAATAGAGCGCGCGCGCGATCGGCGGCTTGCCGTTCTGGCCTTGAGCCGGAAAGGCCGCGACCGCCTTCACCACATTCGGATTGGTGCGCTCGGAAGGTTCGGTGATCTCGGTCGCGAGGCTGGTGAGATCGACCGCCGGATCTTCGAGCGGCGCCAGCACGGCCGCGAGCAGCGCCGGATCGAAGGTCGGCAGGTCGCCCTGCATGTTGACCACCACGTCGTGACGCCGGTCCGGATCGGCCAGGCCCAGCGCCTCATGGATGCGATCGGAGCCCGAGGGGTGATCGGGCCGGGTCAGCACCGCGCGACCGCCGGCCGACTCGATGGCGGCGACGATCTCGGGCTCGGCCGCGGCCACCACCACCGGTCCCAGATCGGCTTCCCGCGCGCGGCGCCAGACATGGACGATCATGGGATCACCATGGATGTCGGCGAGCGGCTTACCCGGCAGGCGGGTCGAGGCCATGCGGGCGGGGATCATGATGATGGGATTGCTGCGGGTCATGCAGGATCAGAAGCGTCCGTTGGAAAGCAGGGCGAAGCGAGGCTCCCGCTGCGGCATAATGACGCGAAAATTTCGTCGCCCGCCGAGCCCGGGCCCGGGCCCTTCCGGCACCGAAGTCGGGCGCACCATAACGGCCGGAAAGCCCAGTGTCTTGCGGCTTTTGGCGACAGGAACCCGCAATTGCGCTGCGGCGGCGGACGGGGGTAGAGTGCGCGCCGCCGCCGGTGGGAGAAGGCCGCGTCGGCGCCGTCCTGGAGCCAGCCCGATTCGGCCGGTCCGACGGCCGGGGATTCAGGGCCGGAAGTCAAAGTTCAAGGGTCATTGCCGATGTCGTCTTCGTCGTCGCTCGAGCTTAACAAGATCGTTGGCGCGGTTCTGGTCGCGGGCATCGTCGCCATGGTGTGCGGCACGCTGGCCGGCATGCTGGTGAAGCCTCACCACGCCGAGCATGAAGCCGTGGCGGCGGGCGAAGGCGGCGGCGGTGCGGCGAAGCCCGCCGGTCCGGCGCCGATCGAACCGGTCAGCGGCCTGCTCGCCAATGCCGATCCGGCCAAGGGCCAGGAGGTCGCGAAGAAGTGCCTGACCTGCCATACCTTCGGGAAGGGCGAGCCGGCCAAGGTCGGCCCCAATCTCTACGGCATCGTCGGCAACAAGCATGGCCATATGGAGGGCTTCTCCTATTCCACGGCGATCAGCTCGATCGACAAGCCCTGGGGCTATGAAGAGATCAACCACTTCATCACCAACCCGCGGGCTTATGCGCCGGGCACCAAGATGAGTTTCGCCGGCCTGCCCAAGGTCGAAGACCGCGCCAATGTGATCGCCTATCTGCGCACGCTCTCGGACAATCCGGTGCCGCTGCCGACGCAGGACGAGATCGACGCCGCCAACAAGGCTTATGAGGATGCCAAGGCCGCGGCCGCGGCACCCCCGCCGAGCAGCAGCTCGGCCGCACCGGTCGCTTCGACCACGCAGGAAGCGGCGGCTCCGGCCGACGACAGCGCCCAGGTGGTCGGCATGATCGCCAGCGCCGATCCGGCCAAGGGTCAGGATATCGCGAAGAAATGTGCCGTCTGCCATAGCTTCGGCAATGGCGAGAAGGCCAAGGTCGGCCCCAACCTCTATGGCATCGTCGGCAACATGCACGCGCATATGGAAGGCTTCTCTTATTCCGACGCGATGAAGAACACGCCCGGCACCTGGGACTATGCCGCGCTCGCGCACTACCTTCTGAACCCCAAGGCTGCCATCCCCGGCAACAAGATGGCCTTCGCCGGCCTAAAGAAGCCCGAGGATCGCGCCGCGGTGATCGCTTACTTGCGCACGCTTTCGGACAATCCGGTGCCGCTGCCATAAGCAACGGCTCGATCCCAAGACCTTTCGATCGAAGCGGCCGCCCGGGGCTTTCCAGGGCGGCCGTTTTCACGAGCGCCCCCGATCTCTCGAGGAGAACGTCATGACATCCGCCAAGGTGCCGTCCGAGTTCGTGAGCTTCGCCCATGAGCTGGCCGAGGCCAGCGGCAAGGTGATCGCGCGCTATTTCCGCCAACCGATCGACATCATCACCAAGGAAGATCTGAGCCCGGTCACGATCGCCGACCGCGAAACCGAGAGCGCGATGCGCGCCCTCATCAAGGCGCGCTTTCCCGGCCACGGCATCGTCGGCGAGGAACATGGCACGGAGAAACGCGACGCCGAATTCGTCTGGGTGCTCGATCCGATCGACGGCACCAAATCCTTCATCTCCGGCCGGCCGCTCTTCGGCACCTTGATCGCGCTCTGCCAGAACGGACGGCCCGTGCTGGGCGTGATCGATCATCCGGCGATCGGCGAACGCTGGATCGGCGCCCATGGCCATCCGACGCAGTTCCAGGGCAAGCCGGTCAGGGTCCGCGCCTGTCCCGATCTTTCGAAGGCCTCGCTCTTCGCCAGCTCGCCCGAGATGTTCGAGCCCGAGGACCAGCCGCGTTACTGGCGCCTGCGCGAAGCCTGCAAGATGTCGGTCTACGGGTCCGACTGTTATCACTACGGCATCATCGCCAGCGGCTTCGGCGATGTGGCGATCGAGGCCAATATGGGGATCTATGATTATCTCTCGACCGTGCCCGTGATCGAAGGGGCCGGCGGCGTCGTGACCGACTGGCAGGGCAACCCCCTCACCATGGCGTCAGACGACAAGGTGCTCGCCTGCGGCGACGCGCGCGCGCATGAGAAGGTGCTGAAGCTGATCGCCTGACGGGCGGGGCTTCCTTTCATCCACAGATTCGGCGGGGCGGTGGCGGGCGTCTGTCTTGTTGCGCCCTCGATGTTCTTGTATTGTTCTGTGCGATTCCTTGTCGTTTTCGCTCGAGGCCGCATCATGAGGCTCTACTCCGGACCGCTCAGCCTGTTTTCCCGCAAGGTCGAGATCGCGCTGCGGGAGAAATCCCTGCCCTTCGACCGCGAGATGGTCCCCTTCACCCAAGAGAAGGGCTATGCGCCCAAGCACTCCGCGGTCCTCGCGGCCAACCCGAAGGGCCAGGTGCCGGTGCTGATCGATGGCGGGCTGACGCTGTTCGATTCGACGGTGATCTTCGAGTATCTGGAGGAGGCCTATCCGAAGCCGCCGCTCTATCCGGCGAGCGCCAAGGACCGCGCGCGCTGCCGGCTGCTCGAGCTCACCGCCGACGAGATCCTGCTGCCGCCCTTGCGTCAGCTCATGACGCGGACCTCGCCGCCTGACCCGGACCCCGAACGCCAGCGCCAGCGCGTCGCCGACGCCGACCGCGGCGAGATCGCGCTGCGCGACCATTACGAGACACTGTCGCGGCGCCTCGGCAGCCAGGAATTTTTCTGCGGCAGCTTCTCGGTCGCCGACATCGCGCTCTTCATGACGGTGCTCTGGGTACAGCGGTTGAAGGGCCCACGCCTCGACGCGCAGCCGAAACTCGCCGCCTGGTATGAGCGCGTGAAGTCGCGGCCGTCGGCGGGACTGGCCGCGGAGGAGATCGCGGCGGCCGATCGGGAGTTGTCGCCGCCGTTGTAGCGCAGTCCTGTCATTGCCGGGCTTGACCCGGCAATCCAGGGATCATTGACGCCGCTCTATGAAGACCTACTACGTCTATCTTCTCGCCAGTCAACGCAACGGCACGCTTTATATCGGCGTGACGAGCAATCTGGTGCGACGCATCTATGAGCATCGCGAAGGCGTCGTTGACGGTTTCACCAAGCGCTATGGCGTGAAGCAGCTCATGCATTTCGAGGAGTTCGCTGACGTCTTCCTTGCCATTCATCGCGAGAAGACGCTCAAGAAATGGCCGAGAGCTTGGAAACTTGATCTGATCGAAAAGTCCAACCCTTAGTGGCGCGATCTCTATGAAGAGATCATCTAGCAGCGGCGCCGGCTGCCCTGGATCGCCGGATCAAGTCCGGCGATGACAGAGGGGGTGGGTATGGGCATGACGAAGTGAGTGGCACCATTCCCTCTCCTGTCATGCTCGGACTTGATCCGGGCATCCAGCCTTCGTCGGGATCGCGGGAACTCCTGCCCTGGATCGCCGGGTCAAGCCCGGCGATGACAGAGGAGTGGGGCGATAACGGTGCGGGGGAGGTGGGTCGCGGCAGTGCTCTCACTGCCGCATCGTCGGCAGCACGAGGCGGTCGATCCAGTTGCGGACTTCGGCGAGGCGGATGTCCTCGTTGGTCACGTCCTCGTCGATGCCGAGCAGCCAGGCGACGTCCTTGCGCGAGGGGTCCTGATGCAGGGTCTCGAGCAGGTTGACATAGGTCTCGCCGGCCTCGCGGTCCTTGAAGAAACCCAGCTTCTGCAGCTTCTCGAGCCGGCACCAGGTGAGGCGCGCCAGCTCATGGAGATCGTACTCGGGGTGATATTGCAGGCCCCAGAAGGTGCCGCCCTTATGCGTCACCGCGACCGCCTGGATGTGGGTGAAGGCGTTGGAGGCGAGCAGCACCGCGCCGGCGGGGAGATGCGTGATCTCGTCGACATGGCTGATGAAGGCGTCGAACACATTGCTCTTGCCGAAGTAGAGCGGATGGCCGCGGCCCTCTGGCGTCAACGCGATCTTGCGCGCGATGCCCATCTCGCGGCCGCGCGGGTTGGCGCGCACGATGCCGCCCGCCGCCGTCACCGCGATCTGCGCCGCCCAGCAGGAGCCGAAGCTCGGCACCTTCGAGGCGAAGGCCTCCTTGGCGAGCTCGATCTGCGGCGTCACGCGCGGATCGCCGTCATAGATGGTGAGGCTGCAGCCGGTCCAGGCGATGCCGTCATATTGCGCGAGCGCCGCGCCCTTGGGCAGGCTCGAACCCGGATCGGCCGGATGCACCACGTCGCATTGCGCCTCGGGCAGGCATTTCTTCAGCATCGCGACATAGAGGTCGCCCGCGGCCGAGGCGCCGCCCGCCTGCAGCTCCTCGCGCGCCGACTTGTTGTAGCCGTCGATCACCAGGAACTTCACCGCCGGTTTCACGCCTGCCCGTGCCATGCCGTTCTCTCCTTCAAGGGACCTTCGCCCGCTATCGTCGGATCCGATCGATCCTAGCCCAGTTTGGCGGGCGCCACTTTATCGCCCGGCGCGATCTCGGAAAAGCCCAGGGTCTCGGTATCGAGCTTGTCCACCTTGGCCAGCTTCCGGAACAGCCGGGTGAAGCTCAGCACCACCAGGATGGTGGCGCTGCCGCCCAAGACCACCGCCGGCACGGCGCCGATCAGCGATGCCATGCTGCCGGCCCAGAAGGCGCCCAGCTCGTTCGACGCGCCGACGAAGACGGCCTCGACGGCCATCACCCGGCCGCGCAGATGATCGGGTGTCGCCAACGGCACGACCGTGCCGCGGATATAGACGCTGACCATGTCGCAGGCGCCACCGCAGAAGAGCGCCCCCATCGACAGCCAGAAATTCTGCGACAGGCCGAAGGTGATGATGCAGAGCCCGAACAGCCCGACGCAGGTGAAGAGTATGCGGCCGGCATGATGCCGGATCGGGCGCTGGGTCAGATAGAGCGCGGTGGTGACGGCTCCCACGCCGGCCGCCGCGCGCAGCAGCCCCAGCCCTTCAGGGCCCGTATGGAGCACGTCCTTCGCGAAGACGGGGAGCAACGGAATGGCGCTGGAGAACAGCACGGCGAAGAGATCGAGCGAGATGGCGCCGAGCAGCACCTTGTGGCTGAAGATGAGACGAAGTCCGCCCAGCACGTCGCCGAGCTTGATCGCTTCCTTCTTGCCGTTGCCGACGACACGGCGATGGCGAACCAGCGCGATCATGCAGATCGCGGCGCCCAGCGCCACCGCGGCCGAGCCATAGACCGCATCGGGACCGAAGAGATAGATGAAGCCGCCCAGCGCGGGCCCGCCGATGGTGGCGACTTGCCAGGAGACCGAGGACCAGGCGACAGCATTGTTGAGGAGCTCGGGCGGCACGAGGCTCGGCATCATGGCGCGCGAGGCCGGGGCGACGAAGGCGCGCGCCACGCCGAAGCTGAAAGCGATGGCCAAGATCGGCCAGAAGGCGGCATGGCCGCTGACGACGAGGAACAGCAACGCCAGCGCGCAGAGCGCCTCGCCGCCGAGCGCCAGCAGCATGATGCGCCTGCGGTCGAAACGGTCGGCCACGGGGCCGACCAACAGCGCCAAGCCGATCGCCGGCAGGAACTCCGCCAGCCCGATCATGCCCAGCCGGAACGGACTCCCGGTCAGGTCATAGACCTGCCAGCCGATCGCCACCGCCTGCA
>NZ_JBOHKS010000203.1:0-8153 GCF_050729195.1 Hypericibacter sp. | reverse complement strand
AGGCCAAGACCGTGCTCTTCATCAAGCGCTCGATGGCCTCGGGCTACGCCGGCGTCGACAACGAGCTCTTCTTCCGCGACAACACGATGATGCTGTTCGGCGACGCGAAGAAGGTCACCGAAGGCATCGTGAAGGCGCTGGGGTAGAGGTCTCGAGAGCGGCGCGCTTCGCTTCCTTATCCCTCGCCCTCACGAAAGTGAGGGCGAGGGATACGAAGAATTAGGCCGCGGGCGACGGCCCGCTACTTTGAGTTTGATCGCCGGCGTAGCCGGCCTGCGAAGCGGAGACTTACTCGGAGCTGGGTGAGGGTGTGCCTGCAGGAAAGGGCCCACCTCACCCTACCCTCTCCTCCCGCTTCGCGGGCGGAGAGGACGGAGCTTTCTGAAGCGCCGGTTTCGTTCTTCGATCATCGCCCAAAACAAAAACGGCGCCGCCCCCAGGGCAGCGCCGTTTTGTATTCCTGGATCCGCCGAAGCGGGGCGTCGGCTTAGTAGCCTTCGCGCTCCATGCGCTTGCGCAGCAGCTTGCGGTGGCGGCGGACCGCTTCCGCCTTCTCGCGCGCGCGGCGCTCGGAGGGCTTCTCGTAGTTACGGCGCATCTTCATCTCGCGGAAGATACCCTCGCGCTGCATCTTCTTCTTGAGCGCGCGCAGGGCCTGATCGACGTTGTTGTCACGAACGAGAACTTGCAAGGACGCCTCTGCTCTCCAAACGGGGACAAAAAATAACGGGCCGGGTCGAATTCGAACCAGCTGAGGGGCGGGTGTATAACAGAGTTTCCGGCGAGTGTGAACCGTTATCGCACAAGGCCTTAGCGCGTTTTGGCGCAGCGCCGGGCCGTTCCTGTGTCGCCCGGAATCGATTGAATAACAACAGGTTGCGGTTCGGGTAGCGCGCTGCCCCTAGAGGTCGCGGCTGGCATGAGGATCGATCGAATAATCATAACGGGTCGCGAGATGGCCCGGGAGCCCGGCGACTCGTGCTTTCCAGGCCCGGAAGGCGGCAAAGGGGCCCAGATCGAACCCGCCTTCCTCGGCCCAGGCGCCGTAGGCATAGATCGCGATATCGGCGATCGAATAGCGGCCGGCGAGGAAGTCATGGGCTGCAAGATGCCGGTCGAGGGTCTCGAGCGAGCGGATCCCGCGCTGGCGCCGGGCGGGCACGCCCGCGGCGTTGCGCTCCAGCTTCCCGGTGAGAGTCCAATAGCGCAGGCTGCCGATCACCGGCTCGACATAGTTCTGCTCGAAGAACAGCCACTGCATCACCTTGGCCCGGCCGAACCGGTCGTCCGGCAGATAGGCGGTGCCCTCCGCCAGGTAGCCGAGGATGGCGTTCGATTCGGCGATGGCGCGCCCGGGCGCCACCTCCAGCACCGGCACCGTGCCGCCGGGGTTGAGCACCTGGAACTCGGGCTTGTGCTGCGCGCCCTGGAAGATCTCGACCATCTGGTGCTCATAGGGGAGATCGAGATGGGCCAGGAGCTGGCGCACCTTCCAGCCATTCTGCGACGCGAGATGGTCATAAAGACGGAGCATGGCACGGGGTCTCGGCTGCTGTGGCGACGGGAAGCGCGTCAACCCTAAGGAAGGGTCTCGCTAAAAAACATCCGGTTCTTGCGGGCCCGATTTCTTGCCCCGCCCGCGACAGCACCCATACTTTCGCGGCCGGCCTCCATCCCCCATATTAGCACCATGGCCATTCTCAAGATCGCCCGCATGGGACATCCGGTTTTGCGCCGCCCCGCCGAGCCGGTGGCGGACCCGACCGCGCCCGAGATCAGCCGGCTCGTTGCCGACATGCTGGAGACGCTGGCCGATGCCGGCGGCGTCGGGCTGGCGGCCCCGCAGGTGCATGTCCCCTTGCGCGTCGTGATCTTCGAGGTGCCGCCCCATCGCGCGGGCGAGGGCGGCCCTGTGCCCATGACCTGCCTGATCAATCCGGTGATCGAGCCGCTCGAGGAGGAGAAGGCGCTGGGCTGGGAGGCCTGCCTCTCGGTGCCGGGCCTGACCGGCGTGGTGCCGCGCTGGCGCCATATCCGCTATCGCGGCCTCACCCTCTCGGGCGAGACGATCGAGCGCGAGGCGCGCGACTTCCATGCCCGGGTGGTGCAGCATGAATGCGACCATCTCGACGGCACGCTTTATCCGCAGCGCATGACCGACCTGTCGCTGCTCTCCTTCGTCGAGGAGATGAAGCATGGCGCGCCGCCGATCCAGGCCACCGGCATGCCAGGCGAGGATTGAGCCATGAAACCGGATGACGCCAATCGCGATGTCTATGTGGCGCTGCTGCGAACCGTGCTGCGCCATGTGCCCTTCGACGGCTGGAGCCCCGCCGCGCTGAAAGCCGGGGCCGCCGATCTCGGGCTCGATCTGCCCAAGGCGCTGCTGCTGGTGCCGGGCGGCATGACGGAGCTGGCGGCGCTCTTCCATGAGGAGGCCGACCGCCAGATGCTGGAGGCGCTGGCCAGGCACGATCTCGCAGCGCTCAAGATCCGCGAGCGCATCGCGCTCGCCGTGCGGCTGCGGCTCGAGCCCTGGAACGGCGATCGCGAGGCGGTCCGCCGTCTGCTGGGTTTCCTCGCCCAGCCGCAGGAGGCGCCGCGCGCGGCCAAGCTGCTCTACCGTACGGTCGATGCAATCTGGCACGGCATCGGCGACCGCTCCACCGACTACAATTTCTACACCAAGCGCGCGCTGCTCGCGGGCGTGGTCAGCAGCACCGCGCTCTACTGGCTCGACGACAAGTCGGCGGGCTGCACGGAGAGCTGGGCCTTCCTCGACCGTCGCATCGCCGACGTGATGAAGATCCCGCAACAGATCGGCCGCGCGAAGAAGCTGTTCGAGAAGCTGCCGGACCCGGCGCGGATATTGCGACGCTTAAGGCGCGGCAATGCGGCCTAGCGGAGATTCTCACGCCCCCTCCCGCAAGGGGCTACGGCATTCACACATCTACTTCGCAAGCTCGAATTTCGTTCGGTTATTTCTCTTTCGGTACTTCCCGATTCCGAAAAGAATCGGGCGGGGTCGTGATTCCTTCCGATTTGAATCGGCGGCAGAGATGTGTGAATCCGGTAGCCGCAAGGGGAGGGGGCGTGAGTTTTCCCTTTCTCTCGCCCTCGGATCTTCGTTTACCGCTTCGGCGTGAGCCGCGTCACGTGGCCCATCTTGCGGCCGGGCTTGGGCTCCGCTTTGCCGTAGAGATGGAGCTTGGCGCCGGGTTCGGCGAGGATCTCCTTCCAGCCCAGCACGTCGTCGCCCAGCAGGTTCTTCATCACCGCGTCCGAATGGCGCTCGACCGAGCCCAGCGACAGGCCGCAGACGGCGCGCATGAACTGCTCGAACTGGCTGGTGATGCAGCCATCGATCGACCAATGGCCCGAATTATGCGGGCGCGGCGCCAGCTCGTTGACCAGCACCTCGCCGTCATTGGTCACGAACATCTCGACCGCGAGCAATCCGATCAGCCCCAGCTCCTCGGCGATATGCCGGCCGATGGCCTCCGCGCGCATGGCGACGGTGGGCGTCACGCGCGCCGGCACGATCGTGGTGTCGAGGATGTGATGGCGATGCTGGTTCTCGACCGGCTCATAGGCGACGACATTGCCGTCGAGCGCGCGGGCGACGATGACCGAGATCTCCAGCCGGAAATCGACGAAGGCCTCGAGGATGCCGATCGAGGCGCCCATCCTGCTCCAGGCTTCGTCGAACTTGCTGTCGGCGTCGATCCGCACCTGGCCCTTGCCGTCATAGCCGAACTGCGCCGATTTCAGGATCGCCGGGTGACCGATCTCGCGCAGCGCCCGTTCCAGGCTTTCGGCCCGTGCCACTTCCATATAGCGCGTGGTCGGCACCTTGATCGAGGCGAGGAAGTCCTTCTCGCGCAGGCGCTCCTGGCAGATATGGAGCACGCGCGGCGCGGGGCGCGTCGGCTTGAGACGTGCCAGCGTCTCGGCGGTGCGGCTCGGCACATTCTCGAACTCGAAGGTGACGACATCGACCGCGGCGGCGAAGCGCGCCAGCGCCGCCTCGTCTTCGTAAGGCGCGATCGTCGACGCGTTCGAGACATAGGTCGCGGGATTGTCGCCGGGCGGGCAATAGATATGGGTCTTGAAGCCGAGCCGGGCCGCGGCCATCGCCGCCATGCGGCCGAGCTGGCCGCCGCCGAGAATGCCGACGGTCGATCCCGGCGCGATCACCTGGCCCTTGTCGGCCGAGGCGGTGGCACCTTTCGCGGCGTGGTTGCTGCTCATCGCGTGCTCGGCACGTCCATGGTCGGCCGTTCGGCGACCGCGGCGGTGCGTGCCTCGCGCCAGGCCTCCAGCCGCTTGTCGAGGCGCTTGTCCATAAGCGCCACCACGGCGGCGGCGAGGAGGGCGGCATTGACGGCGCCGGCCTTGCCGATGGCGAGCGTGCCCACCGGCACGCCGGCCGGCATCTGGACGATCGAGAGCAGGCTGTCGAGCCCCTTGAGCGCCTGGCTTTCCACCGGCACACCCAGGACCGGGAGGGTGGTCATGGACGCCGTCATGCCGGGCAGGTGGGCGGCCCCGCCGGCGCCGGCGATGATCGCCTTCAGGCCGCGCTTCTTGGCGCCCTGGGCGTAGCTGTAGAGGCGCTTGGGGGTGCGATGGGCCGAGACGATCCGCACCTCATGGGGCACGCCCAGCTCGTCCAGCGTGCTGGCGGCGTGGCGCATGGTGTCCCAGTCGCTCTGGCTTCCCATGATGATGCCGACCGACGGTGCCGTCTTGGCCATGCGCGTTTCGCCTCGCTCCCCAGATCCCGGCCCCTTGATTCCAACCGGGCCCCGCCCCGGCGGGAGCGCGACATTATAGGGGGGAGGGGTGGGGTGGCAAGGCGCGGAACTGCCGGGGATTCCTGGCGTTTTGACCTGATGGTCAGACCGTTCTACGCGATGATGTCGGGGAGAAGCTGGCTTTCCAGCTTGATGATCTGGTCTTTCAGCGCAAGCTTGCGCTTCTTCAACCGCTGGACCTGCAGCTGGTTGAAAGGCGCGGTCGTCTGCAACTGGGCGATGACGTCGTCCAGATCGCGATGCTCGCTGCGCAGCTCTTCGAGCCGGCGGCGCAAATCCTCTTGCCCCAACATCCAGGCTCTCCGGTGCAGGCGGGATGGTCCTGAGTATAGTCGAGCCCGACCGCGGATACTACGCATCCGGCCGGCGCCAGCGTTGCGACCTTTCTACCGATTGGCCCGCCTTGCACAGTTCACCGCCATCCCCGACATTCATTAACCAAGATTGCGTTCCCAGACTCGGCGGCCTGTGATCGTTCGGGATTCCATGACGCCCATCAGGGAGGCTCCCCGCGCATGATCAAGCGAATCGGAATTCTCACCAGCGGCGGCGATTGCGCCGGGCTGAATGCCGTGCTGCGAGCCGTGGTGCTCCATGCCGTCAGCAACAAGGGCTGGGAGGTGATCGGGTTGCATCAAGGGACGGCGGGGCTGATGGCCCGGCCGGTCTCGGCCGAACGGCTCGATCCCTACACCATGACGACGGTTCTGCTGCGCCAGGGCGGCACGGTGCTCGGCACCACCAACCGCGGCGACCCCTTCGCCTTTCCGATGGCGGACGGGCATACGGTGGACCGGTCCGAGGAGGTAATCGAGGGCTATCGCCTGCTCGGCCTCGATGCGGTGATCGGCATCGGCGGCGACGGTTCGTTCCAGATCCTGCGGCGGCTGGCCCAGCAGGGCGGCCTCAATCTCGTCGGCATCCCCAAGACCATCGACAACGATCTGGGGCTGACCGAGATCTCGGTCGGACACGACACCGCCGTGCAGGTGGCGACCGAGGCGTTGGACCGGCTGCAGCCGACGGCCGCCAGCCATGATCGCGTCATGATCCTGGAGGTGATGGGGCGCGATGCCGGCCATATCGCGCTCTCCGCCGGCATCGCCGGCGGCGCCGACGTGATCCTCGTTCCGGAGATTCCCTATCGCATGGAACGGGTCGCGGCGAAGATCGACGACATCAAGCGGCAGGGCCGGAATTTCGCGCTGGTGGTGGTGGCCGAAGCGGTGCCGACGGAGGCCGGCGACACCGTCACGCGCGTCCATGTCGGCGGCAAGGCCACCTATGGCGGCATCGGCCATCATGTGAGCGAGAGGCTCGCGGCCCTCACTGGCGCCGAGACCCGCGTCACGGTGCTGGGCCATCTGCAGCGCGGCGCACCGCCGGACGCGCGCGACCGCGTGATCGCGCAGGCCTTTGGCGTGCACGCCGTCGATCTGATCGCCGCCGGCAAGTTCGACCGCATGGTGGCCTGGCAGAACCGGCGCGTCATCGACGTGCCGATCCTGGAGGCGATCGAGCGCAATCAGGTGGTCGATCCGGACGGCACGCTGGTGCACACTGCGCGCGGCCTTGGCATTTCATTCGGCGATTGAGGACGCGATCATGGGTACGGATGTTGGACAGGGATTCTGGCAATTCAGCCTGGCGCATTACGGCAAGCCCGGCCTGTCGCCGGCGGTGATCGGCCTGCAGGACCGGCTCGGCGCCGACGTCAATCTGCTGCTCTATGGCTGCTGGGCGGCGGCCGAAGGCCGCGCGCTCGGCGATGCCGACATCGCCAAGGCGGAAGCCTCGATCCAGCTCTGGCGCGAGCAGGTGGTGGAGCCGCTGCGCGCCGTGCGCAACCGCCTGAAGCAGGGCGTGGCGCCGGTCCCGACCGAAGCCGGCATGGCCCTGCGCAAACGCGTGCTCGACGCCGAGATCGCGGGCGAGGAACTGGCGCAGAACGCGCTGGCGGCCCTGCTGCCGCAAGCGACGGCCGCCGGGAATCCCGCCGCCGCCGCGCGCAGCCACATCGACCGCTATCTCGCTCGTCTGGCGAAGCCATTGGGTGGAGAAGATCAGGCGGCGGTGGAGACGCTGATCAAGGCGTGTTTTGGGTGAGCTTGGAAGATACAGACGCAGCTTGTCCCCTCCCCCGTCTTGCGCTATCGGATTCACACATCTCAAAAATCGACTCTGCATCAAGGCCTTACGGTTGCCTCAGCATGGGAAGACTTGGACGTTCTGCTTTGATGCGACCTTTGAAATGACTCATCTTTTTCTTGTCCGGTGGCGCGCTCGGATGAGATGTGTGAATGCCATAGCCTGAAAAGGGGGAGGGGACAGACGTTACTGCCTCAATCTTCCTCGATCTCGCCGATGCCGCGCGTCTTGCGCGAGCGCGGGCTGAGCGGCGGGCCGTGCCAGCGCTTCACGGCGCCGGTCTCCAACCCGAAGAGATCGCAGACCCGGCCGACGCTGTGATCGACCATCTCCTCGATCGTCTTGGGCCGCGCATAGAAGGCGGGCACCGGCGGCGCGATGATGGCGCCCATCTCGGAGAGCGCCGTCAGATTGCGCAGATGGCCCGTATGCAGCGGCGTCTCGCGCAGCATGAGCACCAGGCGGCGGCGTTCCTTCAGCGTCACATCGGCGGCGCGCGTCAGCAGCGACGAGGTCACGCCGGTCGCGATCTCCGACATGGTCTTGATCGAGCAGGGCGCGATCACCATGCCCAAAGTCGGAAAGGAACCGCTCGAGATCGGTGCCGCCATTTCGTTGATGCCGTGGGTCGCATCGGCCAGCGCCCGCACCTCCGGCACCTTCATGTCGGTCTCGTAGGCGATGGTGAGCTCGGCCGCGCGCGAGATCACCAGATGGACCTCAACCGGCAGGGGTCGCAGCGCCTGCAGCATGCGAATCCCCAGGATGGCGCCCGACGCGCCGCTCATGCCGACGATCAGCCGGGTCGGGGGGCTCTCTACCGCGGATTCCTTGGGGTTTCGCCGAGTCATGCCGATCTCGTTTACAACCGCCTCAAGGCGGCGTTAGCATTGCTTTATTGATCGGCCTCGGAAACCGGAAAGGAGGTACTCGCATGTCCGCAATGGAACATGTCGAAGCACTCAAGACGAAGCATTCCGACCTCGATAAACTGATCGCCGAAGAAGAGTCCCGACCGCATCCGGATGATATCCGGATCAACGAACTTAAGCGGCAAAAGCTCAAAATCAAAGACGAAATCAATCATTTGGCTCATCACTGACGACGCACTGACGCCGCCGTCGAGCCGGATTTCGTCCGCTGCCTGACCTGACCTGGGCTGCAGGCGGCAGGGCTTCGCTCGAATCC
>NZ_JBOHKS010000202.1:0-20985 GCF_050729195.1 Hypericibacter sp. | reverse complement strand
GTCTTGAGCGCTTCCTTGGTGCCGGTTTTGCCGACGCTGCCGGTGACGCCGATGCGCCTGGCCTGGGAACGCGCGCGCGCCGCCTGACCCATCCGCTCCAGGCCCGCCAGCGTCTCGGCGATCCGCAGCAGCGGAGCGTCGGCGTCGAGCCCGTCGGGGCGGCGATGGGCGAGGGCGGCCACGGCGCCGGCGGCGAGCGCACGGGCGATGTAATCATGGCCGTCGAAACTCGGACCCTTGAGGGCGACGAAGAGATCGCCGGCCTCGACCGTGCGGCTGTCGATCGAGACGCCGGTCGCCGCCCAGGCGGCAGCGCCCTCCAGCTTGCCCACGGTCGCGGCGGCGGCTTCGGCGGCGGTCCAGAGCACGGGCTTCGTGGCGGCGGTCATGCGCCACCCCCGATGCTGCGTCCGCCGACCGCGAGCGCCGCGGCGCGCGCGACCTCGGCATCGTCGAATGGATGTGTAACCGAACCGACGATCTGGCCGGTCTCATGGCCTTTGCCGGCGATCACGAGAAGGTCGCCCGCCTCGAGCTCGCCGACGGCGGTGCGGATGGCCAGCGCCCGGTCGCCGATCTCGCGGGCACCGGGGGCCGCCGCCATGATCTCGGCGCGGATCGCGGCCGGATCCTCGCTGCGCGGATTGTCGTCGGTCACGATGACCCGGTCCGCCAGCTCGGTCGCGATGGCGCCCATCACCGGCCGTTTGGCGCGATCACGATCGCCGCCGCAGCCGAACACCACCACGAGGCGGTTGCGGGCCAGCGGGCGAAGCTCGTTGAGGATCGTGCGCAACGCCTCGGGCTTGTGCGAATAGTCCACCAGGATCGTGGCGCCGCTCGGATGGCGCGCCACCAGCTCGATGCGGCCATGGACGCCGCTCAGCTGCGACAGCTCGGTGGTCGCGCGGGCCGGATCGGCACCGCAGCCGATGACGAGGCCCAACGCCGTCAGGGCGTTATAGGCCTGGAAGCCGCCGGCGACCGGGAACATGAGCTCGGTGCGCTGGCCGAAGATGTCGAGGACCAGCCGCTGGCCTTCCGGCAGCAGCGTGCGGCCGACCAGCGTCAGGTCTTTGCCCGCTTTGCCGAAGGCGATGGTGGCGAGGCCGCGCTGCTTGCAGATCGCGAGCAGGGGCTCGAACTGGTCGCTGTCGGCATTGAGGACGGCTGTGCCCGTGCCCGGCAGCAGCTGCTCGAACAGCCGCGCCTTGGCCCGGAAATAGCGCGCCATGGTGCCGTGATAGTCGAGATGCTCATGGGTGAGGTTGGTGAAGGCGGCGGCCTTCAGCTTGACCCCGTCGAGCCGGTACTGGTCGATGCCATGGCTCGAGGCCTCGATCGCGAGATGATCGATGCCGCCCAAGGCCAGCTCGGCCAGGAGGCGGTGCAGCTCGATCGGGTCGGGCGTGGTCAAGGCGCCGGGAAGATCATGGCCGGGGGCGACGACGCCCAGCGTGCCGAGGCTGCCGGCGCGGAACCCCAGCAGCGTCCAGAGCTGGCGCGTGAAATGCGCGGCCGAGGTCTTGCCGCTGGTGCCGGTGACGGCGGCCATGGTCTTGGGTTGCTTGCGATAGAAACGTGCCGCCATGAGCGCGAGGCGCCGGCGCGGATTGTCGTCGAGGATGACGGGGGTGCAGCCGATCTCGGGCGGCAGCTCGGTGTCGAAGGGCGCCAGGATGGCGCTGGCGCCGCGCTTCAGCGCGTCGATGATGTAGACGCGCCCGTCGGCGCGCGAGCCCGGCAGGGCGGCGAACAAAAAGCCGGGCTCGACGCGACGCGAGTCCGCGCTCAAGCCCTTGATCTCGATTTCCGCCGCCGTTGCCGCCACGTCCGTCTTCCGTTCCTCCAGGAGGTCCTTGAGCCGCACCGGCCCGAACTCCGCCGTCCCTATTCCGTACCGCGCGCTGACACGAGCAGCGCTGCGGTCTCGGAGGGCATGTCGTTCTGATCCTGCGGCGGGATGCCGAGCAGCGGCGCCATGCGCTGAATCACGCGCCCCACCGCCGGTGCCGCGACCCAGCCGCCGGTCGCATAGCCGTAAGAGCTCGCATTGGGCTTCGGGTCGTCGACCATCGCCAGCACCACATAGCGCGGCGCGTTGATCGGGAAGACGCCGACGAAGGAGGCCATGCGCGCATTGGCGACGTAGCCGTGGCTGCCGAGCTTGTCGGCCGTGCCGGTCTTGCCGCCGACGAAATAGCCGGGCACGTCGGCTTTCTTGCCGGTGCCCTTCTCGACCACGAGGCGCAGGAGCTGGCGGATCTGGGCCGAAGTCTCGGCCTTGATCACGCGCTGCCCGTCGGTGACCTGGTCGAGGCCGCGATGAATGAGCGTCGCCGGCCGCATCATGCCGCCATTGACCATCGCCGCGACGCCGGTCACGAGATGCAGCGCGCTGACCGCGATGCCATGGCCATAGGCGATCGTCATGGTGTTGATCGGACGCCAGTCGGCCGGATACATCGGCGCGCCCGCCTCGGGGATCTCGATCGAGGCCCGGCGCAGCATGCCGATGCTGTCCATGAATTTGCGCTGGCGCTCGGTGCCGATGCGCTGGGCGATCAGCGCCGAGCCGATGTTCGAGGAATACATGATGACTTCCGAGACCGTCAGGGGACGGTTCTCCGGATGGAAGTCGGAGATGGTGAAGCCCGCGACCCGCAGGGGATGGCTCGCATCGACGCTGTCATTGATGCCGATGACGCCAGAATCGAGGGCCGCGGCCGTGTTGAAGATCTTGAAGGTGGAGCCCATCTCGTAGACGCCGAGCGTCGCGCGGTTGAAGCGCTGGTCGGGCGTCGCCGTGCCGGCATTGACCGGATCGAAGTCGGGCAGCGAGACCATGGCGAGGATCTCGCCGGTATTGGCGTCGAGCACCATGCCCGCGCCGCCGACCGCCGAGAAATCGGTGATCGCGCGCTGGAGCTCGTCGTGAAGGATGTGCTGGACGCGGAGGTCGAGCGAGAGCTGGACCGGCTGGCCGCTCTTGAGCACGTCGTCGAAGGACTGTTCGATGCCGGCGAGGCCCTTATTGTCCACGTCGGTGTAGCCGACGACATGCGCCGTCAGCGAAGACTGCGGATAGACGCGCCGCTCCTCGCGCTGGAAGGCCAAGGCCGGGATGCCGAGGCGGTTGACCGCATATTGCTGGCGCGGCGTCAGATCGCGCTTGATCCAGACGAAGCGGCTATGGGCCGACAGCTTCGCAGTCAGCTCGGCGGCGCTCAGCTCCGGCAGGATCTCGACCAGCTTCGCCGCGGTCCCGGCCGGGTCGGCGATCTGCTGGGGATCGGCGTAGAGCGAGGCGGTGGCGAGGCTGGTCGCGAGCAGGACGCCATTGCGATCGAGGATGTCGGCGCGGGCGACCGCCAGATCGGGTGTCGGCAGCTGTGCGCTTTCGCGCTCGCCGCCATCCCAGACCCCGACCTCGAGCAGGCGCAGGCTGATGGCGAGGAAGGCGACCAGGAACAAACCGCCGCCGAACAGAAGCCGCAGATAGCCGGTCTCGAGCACGCGCTTGCGCTCGCCATCGAGCGCATAGAGGTCCTCGAAGCGCGGGGGCCGCGGATCGGCGAGCTGGGGTCCTTGCGGGTGGCGCGGAGGCCGCGGTTTCATTGCTGCTGCTCCGCGGTGGTCGCCGCGATGAGCGCGCCCAGCGGATCGTCGCTGGGAGAGACCAGCGGGCCCGTGGCCGCGCGCGTCGCCGCGGCGGCCGTGGCGGAAATGTCTTCGCTGCCCGAGGTCGGGTCGACCGGGCCTGCGGCCGTCGGCGTGGCCGCGACCTCGACGACGTTGTTGTTTTCGGCCAGATCATGGTCGGGCTCGAAGCTGACCGGCACGAACTCGCTCGGCGCCAGGCCGGTGAGAGCAGGCCCCGCCGGCGCGCTGACATCGAGATCGGCCATGCCGGCCGACCATTCGAGGCTGCTGGCGAGGGTGGCGGTTTCGCTGGTGACGGGCTTGGGCTGGAAGCTCGGCGAGGGCAGCGCCACGTCGAGGCGCTGCGGCAGGGCCGCGACATTCTCCATCTGGCGGGCCGCGACCGGCGCCAGGCCCAGATGACGGCGGTTGAGATCGGAGAGCCGGCCGGGCTCGTTCAGATAGCTCCATTCGGCCTTGAGCACGCGGACCTGTTCTTGCGCGCGCGAGATGTCGCGATTGGTCTGGCCCAGCTGATGTTCGAGTTCCTGCACCGCGAATTTGATCTGGAACATGCAGAAGCCGGCGGCGATCACCAGAACGAGCCAGACCGGCAGGGAGAGACGGTTCATGGATCAGTCCTCCTCGGCCATGTTGCCCCTATCGCCCCAGGGCGGGGCGGCGGTGCGTTCGGCCGCGCGCAAGCGCGCCGAGCGGGCGCGCGGATTGCGATCGGTTTCGGCCTTGCCGGGCTTCACCAGCTCGGGCGACAGGGTGCGGAAGCTGGGCGCATGCGAGGGCGCGGGCGCTTCGGGCAGGTGGCGCGAGCCCTGGGGCGTACGGCCGGCCCGTTCGCGCAGGAACCGCTTCACTTCGCGATCCTCGAGCGAATGGAAGGAGACGACGGCGAGCCGGCCGGCCGCCTGGAGGAGCGCTTCGGCGGAGACGAGGCCACGGCGGATCTCGCCCAGCTCGTCATTCACGGCGATGCGCAAGGCCTGGAAGGTGCGGGTCGCGGGATCGATGCCGTCATGGGCGCGGGCCCCCGAGGCGCGGCGCACGATCTCGGCCAGCGCCAGCGTGCGGGTGATCGGCGCCGCACGGCGCGCAGCCACGATCGCGCGCGCGATCTGGCGTGCGCGGCGCTCCTCGCCATAGCGGAAGATGAGGTCGGCGAGATCGGATTCTTCCATCTCGTTCACGAGATCGGCCGCGGTCGGACCGTGGCGGCCCATGCGCATGTCGAGCGGACCGTCGAAGCGGAAGGAGAAACCGCGCTCGGGCTGATCGATCTGCATCGAGGAGACGCCGAAATCGAAGGCGATGCCGTCGGCATGCTTGAAGCCACGCTCGCTCAACAACTCGCGCATGTCGCCGAAGCGGCCCTGCACGGTGTGGAGGCGACCCGGGAAATCCTGCGCCAGCGCCCGCGCGCCCGCGATCGCATCGGGATCGCGATCGATCGCCCAGACGGTGCAGTCGGCGGCGGAGAGAATGGCGCGGCTGTAGCCGCCGGCGCCGAAGGTGCCGTCGATATAGATGCCGCCATCCTTGGGGGCGAGGGCCGCGAGCACCTCATCGAGCATCACGGGCACATGGGCCTGCGCGCCCGAGGCATCGGCTTCCGGTTTGTTGCGACGCTTGTTGGTCATGACTGACCGTCCGCGCGCGCATTGCGCAGGGTGCGTCCCTTTTCGAGCGCGCGCTTGCGCGCTTCGATCTTGTAGCGCTCGAGCGCCTGGGGTTCCCAGATCTCGAAATGCTCGCCGCGCCCAACGAACGCGGCAACCTCGCCGATATGGGCTTCCTTGGCGAGATCCTCGGGCAGCTGCACACGGCCTTCGCCGTCGAAGGCGAGCTGCTTGGCGCTGGAGAAGAGCGCCATCGTCAGATCGTCATGCTCTTCCGAGAACAGATCGGAATTGGTGCTGAGCCGCGCCTTGATCCCTTCCATCCAGTCGATGCCGGCGCATTGCACGGCTTTGTACTTGAAGGAGGGGAGCGCGACGATTCCGTGGAAGGCCTGTCCGGAGAGCGCAGCACGGAAGGACGCCGGGACGGAAACCCGCCCCTTGCGGTCGATTTTGTTCACGAAGGTGTCGATGAACAGCGCCATCGGCCTTCCGTTTCCTTGCCCCTTCGCCGCAGCCGCCCGTTCTCCAAAAAACGACCCTGAACGGACTTCATGGGCGCCACTTGGGCACCCGACCGGCATTTATGGGATATCATGGGATACTATGGGCGTCAATGGGAATGGATAGTAAAAATCTGGCGTTTCGAGGCATTTACGAGGCGTTAACCACCCTTTCTCGGATCGCTCGAAGCACAGAAACCTGCGCTCAAGACGAAGTCTCGCTCGTCATTGAGGCGACTTCGTGTTCTTTATTTGTTCTGGTCGCGAATACTTGCGGCGACACCCTGTCGAAGGGGTGGCGCAAGGCGACAATGTCGACGAGGGAGGTAATGCCAGACGGCCGATAAGCCGGGTTCTGTCTCCGGGGTTGAGCTGGCGAACCAGCGCCCTGGCGATGGCCATTCATCTGGGACGTTCGTTGCCGAACGCCTCGCGCGACCGACCCGGACAGCGGCTCGAAAACCGCCCGGTCCAGGATTTCCCGAAAGAAATCAAGAACCTGCTGTCCCTACTTGGTCTTGCTCCCGGTGGGGTTTGCCCTGCCATGACCGTTGCCGGCCATGCGGTGCGCTCTTACCGCACCATTTCACCCTTACCGTCCCCGTTGCCGGGTCAGGCGGTATGTTTCTGTGGCACTTTCCCTGGGGTCGCCCCCGCCGGGCGTTACCCGGCACCGTGTTTCCGTGGAGCCCGGACTTTCCTCCCCCACGCCGACCGTTGCCGATCGGCGGAAGGCGGCCACCTGGCCGTCTGGCGCGCGCAGAGTTAGGCGCTGAAGCCCTTCAGGTCAACCGATCTGGTCGAGAAGATCCGCGAGAATGCCGGCGCATTCCTCGTCCGGCATGCCATCGAAGCGCGAGGGACGGAAATGACGCTGAAAGGCGATCAGGACCGTCTTCGTCGCCTCGTCGAGCTGCCCATGGGCGGGGACCTCGTAACCGAAGCGGCCGAGGCCCGCCTGGAATTCGGCGACCGACCAGGCGCGGGGCTTGGCATTGGCGCGCGACCAGAGGCCGATGCCATGCCGGGCGAGGCCGGCCCAATCGAAGAGCTCGCCCGGATCCTGCTTGCGTTGCGGTGCCACGTCGGAATGGCCCAGCACATGTCGGGGCGGGATCGGATGGCGCGAGAGGGTCTCCAGGGCCAGCGCTTCGAGGCTGTCCATTTGCGCGGGAGGAAAGGGCCGATAGCCGAACTCGTGGCCGGGATTGACCAGCTCGATGCCGATCGAACGCGCATTGATGTCGCGGAAACCGCCCCAACAGCTGACGCCGGCATGCCAGGCGCGGCGCTCCTCGGCCACCAGGCGCCAGGGCGTGCCGTCTTCCTCGATCAGATAATGGGCGCTGACTTTTGTCGTCGGATCGACCAGCCGGTCGATCGCCGCCTGGGGACCTTCCATGCCGGTGTAATGCAGCAGCAGGATGTCGATCGCCTGGCCAGGAGGCCGCTCGTCATGGTTGGGCGAGAGCACTTCGCTGAGTTCGAGCTTTGCCATGATCGACGCCTATAACCCGCCTTTGGTCGCGGCCTGGGCCAGTGCCGGCCGCCGGATGACGCAGATCGCCACGCCCGCGAGCGTGGCGACGCCCCCGATCACCATGAGCCAGGTCAGGGGCTCTTCCAAGAAGAGGATGCCCGACATCACGCCGAACAGGGGGATCAGCAGGGTGAAGGGCATCACCTGGTTGACCGGGAAGGTCCGCATCATCCGATACCAGACTCCATAGCCGATCAAGGTGACGAGGACGCTCTGATAGGCCAGGACACCCCAGACGCCCCAATGGTCCCAGGGCACGGTCTCGAGCGGATTGCCCTCGACAAAAAGCGCGACAATCAAAAGTTGAGGGAAGGCAAAGGTCGCGATCCAGCCATTGAGCGCTATCACATCGATGGCGTCGCCCATCTTCTTGATCTGGATATTGGCGAAGGACCAGACGCAGGCCGCGGCGATGACGAGAGCCAGCGGCAGATAGCCATTCGCGAAGCGCGGCTCGCCGGCGATGAGCGCCACGCCGCCGAAGGCGATGACCATGCCGAGCATCCGCCGCCAGCCGATGCGGTCCTTGAAGAAGAAGGCCGCGAGGAGTGCCGCGAAGGGGACCTGAAGCTGCACCGCGAGCGCCGCGGTCGAGGCATCGACATGCTTCATGCCGGTGAACATCAGGCTGAAATGCAGGATGCCCAGCGTCACCGACAGGCCCACCAGCTCGCGCCAGCGCGGCGGCAGCTTGATGAAGGGCAGCAGCATCGCCGCCACGACCATGAAACGCAGCGCCACGAAGGTGAAAGGAGGCATCAGCCCCAGGCCCCATTTCACCACCACGAAATTGAATCCCCAGATCATCATCACGAGGACGATCAGCACCAGATGATGAAGTTTCACGCAGAGATGTGAGCGTGAGCAAGAACCACGGCCCCTCCCCTTGCAGCAGGGGCGGCCAGCGTGGCAAACGAGGACGGGGAGCCTCTTTGGTGATCTTTTTCTCGGGAGCCAACGCGATCAGGCAATGCCGCGCTCCCGGGCGATCCGGTCATAGGCGGCATTGACGCGCGCCATCTTGTCGGTCGCGAGATCGACGAATTCCTGCGGCAGGCCCTTGGCGATCAGCTTGTCGGGATGGGTCTCGCGAATGAGCCGCCGCCAGGCGAGCTTGATCTCGGCGTCGCTGGCGTCGCGCGTGACGCCCAGCAGCGTATAGGGATCGGATTCGTCGGGTCCCAGATGCGAGTGACGGATCCGCTCGAAATCGGCATCGGCAAATCCGAAGATCCGCGCGACCTGGCGGAGATAGGCCAATTCCTCGTCGCTGACCTCGCCGTCGGCCTTGGCGATATGGAACAGGCCGTCGATCAGCTCTTCGAGGACCCGCGACTTTCGCGGGAACATCTTGGAAATCTGGCGGGCATAGGGCTCGAAGCCTTGCGCATCCTTGCGCGCCTGGTCGAAGAAGCGCCCGACATTCCTGAGCTCCGCCGGCGGCACCCGGAACACTTCCTTGAAGGCGACGATCTCCTCGCGCGTAACCTTGCCGTCGGCCTTCGCCATCTTGGCGCCCAGCACGATCACGCCGATGGTGAAGGCGATCTGGCGCGTTGCCGCCCGCTCGTCGCCCGACGGCAGCGCCTTGGCGTCGTCCTGCAGGTTGGCTTCGGTCAGCATATCGACGGCATGGCCGGCGACGGCGCCCGCCAGGGCGCCGACCGGGCCGCCCAGCGCGAAACCGGCGGCTCCGCCGAGGATCTTGCCCCAGATGCTCATGGCCAATTCGATTGTTGGGAAAAGAGGGTGAGGGACGCGCCAGGAACCAGGGTTCCTTAACGCGAAAGAATCATCCTGTAGCATACCGAAAGCGCCGTGCCGGAGCCAGCCTTGCGCAAGAGAGGCGAACAGGATCAAAGACTTACTCGTTCATCTGCGGCTTGGAGCGAGTCGGGCCGGGGTGTCAGAATAGGTCGATCATACCGGTGCCCGCCGTGAGCCGCTTGAAGGCGCCGACCAGAATGAGGATATGCAAGCGCCCATGACAGCGACCCAGCGACCCATGACAGCGAGCGAAAGAGCGCTCGCCTGCCATCGCGCGGGCGATTTGGTCGGGGCGGAATCCGCCTATCGCGAGGCTCTGGCCGCCGCGCCTGACGATGTCGCGGCGCTGGGCGGCCTGGGTGTCCTGCTGGTTCAGACCGGCCGGCCCCAGGACGCGATCGTACCGCTCGAGCGGGCCGCCGAGAGGGCACCTGCGGACACGCAGGGTCAGGTCAATCTCGGCAGCGCCTATGCAGGCACGGGCCGCCTGCCGGAGGCGATCGCCGCCTTCCAGCGGGCGCTGACGCAAGCGCCGGATCATCGGCATGGCTGGCGCAATCTGGCGATGGCGTTGATGCGCAGCGACCGGTTCGACGAGGCGGCCATCGCCATCGAGCGCTTGCTCAAGCTGGCGCCCGATCAAGTGGAGCCGCATCGTCTTGCCGCCGATCTCGCCCTGCGGCGTCAAAGGCCGGCCGATGCTGCGCAGATCTATCGGCAACTGATTGCCCGCGAACCCGGCAATGCGCGTCACAAGGCGGCGCTGGCCGGCGCGCTGGCGGCCCAGGGAGAGTTCGCGTCGGCCGTGACGCATTGGCGTGAGGCCACGTCGCTGCAGCCCGACCGCGCCGATTACTGGAATCAACTCGGCACCACCTGCCGGGCGATGGGCGACAGCAGCGGCGCCATCGAGGCGCAGCGCCGCGCGATCGCGCTCAAGCCCGACCACGCCGCGTACCATCTCAATCTCGGCGCCGCCCTCTATGATCATGGCACGATCAAGGAGGCGATGGCGGCCTTCCGCCGCGCGATCGAGCTCGATCGTTCGAGCGCTCTCGCCTGGCGCAATCTCGGCAGCGCTCTCGAGATGCTGGGCCGCAATGCCGAGGCCGCCAACGCCTATCGCGAGGCCTTCGCCCTGGAGCCCGCGAATGCGACGGGCCAAGCCCTGTTGCTGACCCAATTGCTGCAGCAATGCGACTGGACGGGCGCAGCGCCGCTGCTGGCGCGCGTCGCGGCCGACACGAAATCCAAGCTGGCGCAGGGCCGCAAGCCCGAGGAGACGCCGCTGGCCCATCTGTCGCGGTCGAGCGACGAAGCCGAGACGCTCGCGGTCGCGCGTGCCTGGGTGAAGCAGATGCAGCCGCGCCTCGCGGGTGTGCGGATCGCGCGGCGGATGGGGGATCTCGATCCGGATCGCCGCCTCAAGATCGGCTACTTCACCAGCGACATGCATGACCATCCGGTCGCCCATCTGACCGTCGGCCTGTTCGAGCATCACGACCGCAGCGCCGTCGAGGTCTCGATCTATTCGCATGGCCGCGTCGATGCCAGCCCCTGGCGGCGGCGCGCCGAAGCGGCCGCGGAGCATTTCGTCGACCTGCACGGACAGGGTCAGCGCGCGATCGCGGAACGCGTCGCCGCCGACGGGATCGATATCCTGGTCGATCTCAATGGCCATTCCAGCGGCGCCAAGATGGAAGCGCTGGCCCTGCGGCCGGCGCCGATCCAGGCGCTGTGGCTGGGTTATCCCGGGAGCTCGGGCGCCGACTTCATCGACTATCTGATCACCGACATCGTGGCCACGCCGCCCGAAGCCGCCGTGGACTACAGCGAATCCCTGCTCTGGCTGCCGCAGGTGTTCCAGCCCAACGACGACCGTCAGGAGATCGCCGTCGAGGCGACCACGCGCGCGCGGTGGGGCCTGCCCGCGGACGGGGTGGTGTTCGCCTCGCTCAACCAGGGCTTCAAGATCGAGCCCGCGAGCTTCGCCTTGTGGATGGGGCTGCTGCGCGAGCTGCCGCGCTCGGTCCTGTGGCTGCGCAGCCCCAGCGCCGAGATGCTGGCCAATCTGCGTCGCGCGGCGGCGGCCCATGGCGTGGGCGCGGAGCGGTTGATCTTCGCGGACCGCCCGGAGAAGCCGGTTCATCTGCAGCGCCTGTCGCTGGCCGACATCGCGCTGGATACCTGGACTTACAACGGCCATACCACGACCAGCGATGCACTCTGGGCGGGCGTGCCGGTAATCACGCTCGAAGGGAGCCATTATGCGAGCCGGGTCTCGGCCAGCGTGCTGCGTGCGATCGGCCTGCCGGAGCTGATCGCGACAACGCCCGAGGATTATCGCGCGCTGGCCCTGCGCTATGGCCGCGATCCCTCCGCGCGCATCGCGCTCAAGGCCAAGCTCGCCGCCCACCGCAAGACCATGCCGCTGTTCGACACCGCGCGCTTCACGCGCAATCTGGAAGCGGCCTATCGCGCCATCTGGCGCCGCCATGTCCGCCAGGCGAAGCCGGCCGCGGTGCGGGTCGTGGAACCCACCGGCGCTGAGGTATCGGCGGTGGCGGCCGCGATGGGCGAGGCCGAGGCCTTCCGGCGCAGCGGCGATCGCCGCAAGGCGATCGTCGCCTATCGCCGCGCCTTGGCGCTCGAGCCGGGGAATGTCATGGGCCAGCTGCGACTGGCCGATCTGCTGCGGGCCGAAGGGGCTGCCGGCGAAGCCGCGGATCGCTATCGCGAAGCGGTGGCGCTGGATCCGAGCCTGGCCGAAGCCTGGGGTGGGCTTGCCGCGATCCTGGCGGAAGGCGGGCCGATGGCGAAGCATCTGGATCGTTGCCGGGAGCTGGCTGCGGGCCGCCTGAGATCCGGTATGTCATGAGCGCCAGCCCCATCGAGACCGGCACGATCGAGGACGCCCTGGCGCTGCATCGCGCCGGCACACTCGACAGCGCCGAAGCGGCCTATCGCAAGCTGCTCGAACGCCAGCCCGGTCATATCGACGCGCTGGGCGGGCTTGGTGTGCTGCTCTATCAGACCGGCCGGCGTGAGGACGCGGTGGCGCCGCTCGAACGCGCTACAGCGGGCGCACCGCAGGATGCGCAGCTTCAGATCAATCTGGGCGCCGTCTACGCCAGCCTGCGGCGCTTCGACGAGGCGATCGCCTGCTTCAAGCTCGGGCTGCAGCGAGGCTCGCAACATGCGGATGGCTGGTGTAACCTCGCCAAAGCCTTGATGGCGCTGCGACGGCTCGACGAGGCCAAGGAAGCGCTCGACCGTCTCGAAACCTTGGTCCCCGGTGATGGCGGGCTCCCGAAGCTGCGTGAGCAATGGCTGCAGCGTATGGGCGAAGCCGTCGACTCTTATCGAGCATCGCTGCTCCGGGAACCTCGTCGGGCGGAGGTCTGGAACCAGCTGATCGCGGCGCTTCGATCGCTCAATCGTCACCGCGAGGCCGAAGAAGCCTTCGAGACGCTCCACAGGCTGCTGATCGAAGAGAGTCCCTCACTCGCGGAGGCGCATCGTCTGCGCGGCATGGCGCTCCTGGCGCTGGGACGATTGCGGGAGGGCTACGAAGAATATGAATGGCGCTGGCGCACGGAGGCGTTCGCGCGGCGGGGGCGCCGGATCGTGGCGCCCTTCTGGGAAGGGGAGCCCATCGCCGGGCGTCGGCTGCTCCTGCAATGGGAACAGGGGCTCGGCGATAGTATTCATTATCTGCGTTTCGCGCCGGCCGTGGCGGCCCTCGGCGCTCATCTCGTCGCCGAGCTGCAGGCCCCGCTGGTCCGGCTCGCTCGGAGCATGCCGGCGTTCGAGCGGATCGCCGCCGCCGGCGAAGCGCTGCCGCCTATCGATTTCCAGATCTCGCTGATCAGCCTGCCGCATCGTCTCGGCATCACCCTCGAGACGATACCGGCGCTGATACCCTATTTGACAGCCCCGGAAGCCGATCGCCGCCGCTGGGCGGGGCGGTTGGCGCCGCTGCCGCGGCCGCGGATCGGCCTGGTCTGGCGCGGCAGTCCCACCTTCGTGAATGACGCCCGCCGCTCCATGCCGCTGGCCGCCCTGACCAAGGTTCTGGCCCGGGGGCGTGGCGCCACATGGATCGCGCTGCAAAAGGATGCGACCGCGGCGGAGATGGATCTGCCCGGATCGGGCGTTCGGTTGCTCGACCCGGCGGCGGATCTCGGCGCACCCGCCGAACGCTTCGCCGACTTTGCCGATACCGCCGGATTGATCGCGGAGCTCGATCTCGTGCTCTCCGTCGATACGGCCGCCGCTCATCTCGCGGGCGCCTTGGGAAAACCCGTCTGGCTGATGCTGCCGCACAGTGCCGACGCGCGGTGGCTGGTCGATCGAGCCGACAGCCCCTGGTATCCGACGGCCCGCCTCTTCCGGCAAAGCCGTGCCGAGGACTGGACGGCTCCGCTCGAAGCGGTCGCCGACGCCGTCCAAGGCTTCATCGCGGCCGAGGGCGCGCCATGAGCGACAGCAAGGCGGGCACGCCAACCCTTGAAGCGGCGATGGCGCTGCATCGCGCCGGCACACTGGAGCGTGCCGAAGCGGCCTATCGCAAGCTGCTCGAACGCCAGCCGGGTCATATCGGCGCGCTGGGCGGGTTGGGCGTGCTGCTGTTCCAGACCGGGCGGCGCGAGGCGGCGGTGGCGCCGCTCGAACGCGCCACGGCGGGCGCGCCGAAGGATGCGCAGCTGCAGATCAATCTGGGTGCCGCCTATGCCAGCCTGCAGCGCCATGGCGAAGCCATCGCCAGTTTCCAGCGCGGGCTCGCGATCGATGCGCGTCATGTCGATGGCTGGCGCAATCTCGCCAAGTCGCTGCTGGCCGCGGGCCGGCTCGACGAGGCCAGGACCGCGCTCGACCAACTCGCGACCTTGGCGCCGGAAGATCGCGAATGCCGCCGCCTGCAGGCGGATCTGCTGCTGCGCGGCGATCGTGCGGCCGATGCGGTCGTATCCTTGCGCCGCTTGGTGCAGGAAGATCCGAAGGATGTCCGGGCGTGGGTCAGCCTGGCGCGCGCGCTGTTCCGCCAGGGCGACTATCAGGGCTCGGCCGAGGCGAACCGCGCGGCGCTGCGCCTCGATCCCCAGGAACCGACCGCGCTGATCAATTTCGGCGTCGATCTCAAGATCCTCGGCCATCGGGACCAGGCCATCGCCACCCTGCGTCAGGCGGTCGAACGCACGCCGAAGAATGCCTTCGCCTGGCGCAATCTCGGCGCGATCTATGAATCCGCCAAGCGGGAAGAGGAGGCGGTCGCGGCTTATCGGCAGGCGCTCGCGATCGATCCGGCGGATCCCGCGGCGGCCTCGCTGTTGCGGCTCCATCAGCAGCAATGCGCCTGGGCGGACGCCGCCCCTTTGCAGGCCCGCATCGCCGCGGCGACGGAGGCGGCCCTCGCCAAGGGCGAGAAGCCGGAAGAATCGCCACTGGCCCATCTCTCCCATTGCACCGACGAGGCCCAGAATCTGCGGGTGGCGCAGGCCTGGTCGCGCGCCGCCGTCGTCCGGATCGGCGGACAGAGGATATCGCTGCCGGCCCAGGACCTCGACGCCGAGCGACGGTTGCGCATCGGCTATCTCTCCAGCGATTTCGGCGAGCATCCGGTGGCGCAGCTCACCGTCGGCCTGTTCGAGCACCATGACCGCCGGCAGGTCGACGTCACCGCCTATGCGATCGGCGTCGATGACGGCAGTCCCTGGCGCCAGCGCATCGCCAAGGCCGCCGACCGGTTGGTCGATATCACGGCGCTGGGATTCCGCGAGGCGGCCGAACGCATCGCCGCCGACAAGATCGACATCTTGATCGATCTCAACGGCCATACCGGCGCCGCGCGGCTCGAGATCCTGGCCTTCAAGCCGGCCCCTATCCAGGCCCTCTGGCTGGGCTATCCGGGGACGTCGGGTGCCGATTTCATCGACTATGTGCTGACCGACATCACGGTGACGCCGCCCGAAGCCGCGCCAGATTACAGCGAGAAACTTTGCTGGCTGCCGAACCTGTTCCAGCCGAACGACAATCGTCAGGCGATCGCCGGGCAACCGGTCACGCGCGCCCAATGGAGCCTGCCCGAGGGCCTGCCGGTGTTCTGCTCCTTCAACCAGGGCTTCAAGATCGAGCCCGCTCTGTTCGATTGCTGGATGCGGATCCTGCGGGCATCGCCGGGCTCGGTCCTCTGGCTCCCTTCGGGCAATCCGCAGATGCCCGTCAATCTGCGGGCCGAGGCCGAGAAGCGCGGCGTGGCGCCCGAACGTCTCGTCTTCGCCGACCGTCCCGACAAGGCGCTGCATCTCAAGCGCCTGTCGCTCGCCGATATTGCGCTGGATACCTGGACTTACAACGGCCACACCACGACCAGCGATGCGCTCTGGGCAGGCTTGCCGGTGATCGCTCTCGAGGGCACGCATTATGCCAGCCGCGTGTCGGGCAGCGTGCTGCGCGCAATCGGCCTGTCGGAACTGGTGGCGCGCACGCGCGAGGATTATGCGGCGCTGGCCCTGCGTTACGCGGGCGATCCCGAGGCGCTGGCGGCGCTCAAGGCCAGGATCGCGGCGAACCGGGCAACGGCACCACTGTTCGACACCGATCGCTTCCTGCGCAATCTCGAGCGGGCCTATCGCGTCCTCTGGCGGCGCCATGCGGCAGGCAAGCCGCCGGCGGCGATCCGCATCGTGGAGCCGCCGAAAGGGGATCGGGCCGAAGTCGATCGCCTGTTCGCCCAAGCCGAGGCCCATCGGATGTCGGGGGAAGCGGACGCGGCCGCCGCGCTCTATCGCGCCGTCCGCGCGCAGGACGGGGCCCGTGTCAATCCGCATCTTCATCTGGCGGCCCTGCAGCAGGCGGCCGGTGATCCCGCTGCGGCGGCCGAGAGCTATCGCGAGGTGGTGGCGTTGCGGCCCAATCTCGCGGAAGCCTGGATCAATCTCGGCGTGGCGGATCAGGCCACCCCGCCGCTCGAGCGCGCCTTGCGCTGCTATCGCCGTGCCCTGGAGATCGATCCGTCGCTGGTCGTCGCCTCGGTCAATCTGGTCGGTCTCCTGGTCGAACGCGAACGCTTTGCGGAAGCAGCAAAGGTCGCCGAAACGGCGCTCACCCACGCGCCCGGCGATCGCGGCCTGTTGCTGGCCTCGGCCCGCGCACTGATCGGCCTGGAAGATGGGGCCGGGGCCGAGCGCAAGCTGCACGAGGTTCTCGCCCGCGATCCCCAGGATTTCGACGGGCTCTTCCAGTTGGGCCGGGCGCTCGCGGCGCAGCTTCGGTTCGAGGAGGCGATCGCGGCCTATCGCGCCACCCTGGCTGTCAACCCGAAGCAGGTCTTCGTCTGGAACAATCTGGCGACGGCCTTGCGCGAGTGCGAGAGGCTGGAAGATGCCGAAGAGGCCCTGCGTACCGCCCTGGCGATGGATTCGACTCTGGTCGGCCTGCACACCAACCTGGCCATGGTCGTGCGCGGTCTCGGCCGTGCCGAGGAATCGCTCGCGATCACACGCAAGGCCCTCGCGCTCGAGCCCGACAACCCGGACGCGCATCGCCGCCTGGCCTTCGCGCTGATGACGATGGGCCATCTCGAGGAAGGTCACGCCGAATATGAGTGGCGCTGGCAGTCGCCGTCATTCCTCACCCGCGCGCGCCGGATCGTGGCGCCCCTCTGGCAGGGCGAGCCGATCGCCGGCAAACGTCTCCTGCTGCAATGCGAGCAGGGGCTGGGCGATACCCTTCAATATATCCGCTATGCCCGCAACGCCGCGGACGCCGGCGCGGTGGTCCTGGCCGAAGTCCAGCCGCCGGCCGTGCGCCTGGTGCAATCGATGCCGGAGATCGCCCAGGTCTTCGCCAATACCCAGGATCTGCCCGCTGTCGATTTCCAGGTTCCGCTGATGAGCCTGCCGCACCGCTTCAAGATCAGCATGGGGACCATCCCCGTGCAGGTTCCCTATCTGCGGGCGACGCCGGCGGATCGCGAGCGGTGGGCCGAGAGAACCGCGCGGCTGCCGCGCCCCCTGGTGGGGTTCGCCTGGCGCGGCAATCCGAAATATCCGAACGATCGCCGTCGCACCATGTCCCTGCGGCCGCTGGCGGATCTGATCCGGAATCTTTCCGGAAGCGCCATCGCCCTGCAGCTGGACATGAAGGAAGAGGAGCTGACCGGCACCGGGTTGGTCGGCCGGTTGCTCGATCCGGCGAAGGATCTGGGGGCACCGCCGCAGCGCTTCAGCGATCTGGCGGACACGGCGGGCCTGATCGACGGGCTCGACCTCGTGATCGCCGTGGATACCGGCATCGCCCATCTGACGGGCGCCCTGGCCCGGCCGGTCTGGATCATGCTGCCGGCCGAGAGCGATCCGCGCTGGTATCTCGATCGCGAGGACAGCCCCTGGTACCCGACCGCCCGTCTGTTCCGGCAGGCCAAGGCCGGCGATTGGGACGAGGTCGCCCGCCGCATGGCGCGGGCGCTGCGCGAACCCAACGCCTTCGCACGACGAGGGCCGGGATGACGCCGGAAGTGACGGACGCCGAAAGGCTCGAGGCGGTCGAGCGCGAGCGGCGGGAGCAGGCGCTGCGCCAGACCGTGCAGCACGAGCCGCGCCATCTCGATGCGCTGATCGAGCTGGCGATGCTCTGTTTCGAGACCGGTCGCCGGCATGAAGCCGTCGGATTCTTCGAGCAGGCCGTGGCACTGGCGCCACGGGACGCGATCCTGCGCTGCAATTTCGGCAACGCGCTGGCGGCGACGGGCCGTCCGGAAGCGGCATTGCTGCAATTCCACGAGGCGATCCTGGGCGATCCACGATTGGCCCTGGCGCATTATCAGCATGGAAATGCGCTTCGCGACCTCGGCCGCGACCACGAGGCCGTCGCGGCCTATGGGCTGGCGATCGGCCTCGATCCCCGCCTCGCCTCGGCCGAGCGGCAACTGGCGCTGCTGCTGCGCCGCCTGGGAGAAAATGACGAGGCCGCTGCCGCCTATCGCCGCGCGCTGGCCATCGAGCCCGACCGGCCCGTGGTCCATTTCAATCTCGGCAACCTGCTGCGCGAGCAGGGCCATCTCGAGGAAGCGGCGGTGAGCTACCGGGCGGCCTTGCGGCTGCGCCCCGGATTTGCCGGTGCCGCCTGCAATCTCGGGAGCGTCTGCCTGGCCCAGGGTCGCTTCGCGGAGGCCGAAGCCCTCTACAAGCGGGCGCTCGCCGCCGATTCGAAGCTTGCGGACGCGGCGCGCAATCTGACTCAGGCGCTGGAGCTGCAAGGCAAGCTCGGGCCCGCGATCAGCGCGGGCGAGAGCCTGGTGGCGCTGGTCGAGAACGAAGTCCCGGCCTGGGTGCGTCTCGGCCGGCTCTATCAGCGCCATGGCAAACCGATCCAGGCCTTGGCGGCCTTGCGTCGCGCGCTGACGCTGGCTCCAGCCGACCTTCCGGCCCTCCTGGCCCTGATGCCCGTGCTCAGTGCCCTCGAGCGGTCGGAAGAGGCGATCGCCGCCGGACGCCGGGCCCTCGCCATCGATCCGAACAACGGCGCCGCCGCGAGCGGGTTGTGGATGCTGCTGCGGCGCGCCTGCCGCTGGCGCGAGGCGGAGGCCCTGGCGGCGCGGGTCGCAAGCCTCACAGATGCGGCGCTCGCGGAAAATACGCTGCCCGATCAGACGCCGGCCGCATTCCTTCTGGCCTCGATGGATGGACCCAAGCTGCGCCGTCTCGCGCAAGCCTGGAGCGCCACGTCACTTTCGTTTCCCAGCAAACCCGGCAGCGCCGGGTTGCGGCGGCGGCCGCTCGATCACAAGACCGATCGTGCCTTGCGGATCGGCTATCTCGTGGCGGCCGGCGCTTCCGACCTGCCCTTGATCGCCGATCTCTGCCGGCATCATGACTCGTCACGGATCGAGCCGATCCTCTTTGTTCATGCTGACGGCGGAGCCGGTTCTCCGGCGCTGCCGGAGGGAAGCGTCGATCTGAGCGCGCTGCGGCCCGACATGGCGGCACAGCACCTGGCTGACGAGGCGATCGACATCCTGGTCCTGTCCGACGCCACGCCCGCCAGCGCCGCCATGGCGATCGCGGCGCGCCGGCCCGCCTCGCTGCAAGTCGCCTGGCCTGGCTTCCCCGGAACCAGCGGCGCCGATTTCATCGACTATGCATTGGCCGATGCGATCGTCGCGCCGCCGCAACAGGCGTCGCATTGGAGCGAAGCGATCTGCCGCCTTCCCGAGGTTTATCGCCCCATCCTCGTCGGCGAAGAACCGACAGGAGAGCCGCCCGATCGCGAACGCGAAGGACTGCCGCCGGATCGGCTGATCCTGGCGGCGCTGCACCCGCCCGAGCGGATCGAGCCCGCCTTGTTCCGGCTCTGGACCGAGCTGCTGGGGGCCTTGCCGAACACCATGCTGTGGTTGTCCGCCGCCGAACCGCTGATGGTGGTGGAGCTGAAGCGGCAGGCGGCCGAGCGCGGGATCGAGCCGCAGCGGCTGCGCTTCGCCGCGCTGCGCTCGCCCTTCTCGCGGCGTCAGCGCGTGGCGCTGGCCGATCTGGTTCTCGACAGCTTCCCCGCGAACGATCTGGCTCTCACGGAAGATGCGCTGGCCATGGCCGTTCCGGTCGTGACCTTGCGCGGACGCCACTTCGCCAGCCGCGCTTCCGCCAGCCTGCTGACCGCAGCGGGCGCCCCGGAACTGGTTGCCGAGGATCTCGAAGCCTATCGGCAGATCGTGCTGGGGCTGGCGCGCGACCCCAATCTCCTGGCGGCCGTCAAAGCCCGGCTGCTGCAGGCGAGATCGCGCGCACCCTTGTTCGACCGGACACGCTTTCTGCGCCATCTGGAGCAGGCTTATGGCCGCATGTGGCGCCACTATCTGTCGGGCCGCGCGCCGGAGGCGATCGAGATCGTGCCCGCGATCGAGGTCCAGGCATGAGCGAGACAGGGACCCCGCCGAACCCGGCCAAGGCGGCATTTGCGGCCTATGTTGCCGGCGATCGCGCGCTGGCGGAACGGCTCTATGGCGAAGCGCTGGCGCAGAATCCGAACGATGCCATAGCGCTGCAAGGCCTCGGCGTGTTGCGATTCGAACAGGAACGCAAGCAGGACGCGCTCGCCTTTCTGGGACAGGCCGCGCAACTGGCTCCCGAGAATGCGGGTATCCGGCGCAACCATGCCGCCGCTCTCGCGGTGGCCGCGCGTTTCGCGGAAGCTGCCCTGGAATATCGGGCGGCCCTTGCGATCGAGCCCGACGTCGCGACCGATTGGGGACGGCTCGGCAGCGTCCTGGCCGAGCTCGATCGCAATGACGAAGCGATCCTCGCCTATCAAGCCGCCCTGGCACGGTTGACGCCCGGGGCGGGCGAAGGTCCGGCGCTCCTGCGCCGGCTGGGCCGGGTGCAGCGCAGCGCCGGGCAGACCGAAGCGGCCATCGCCACCTGGCGCACAGCGCTCGAACGCGCGCCCGGCCATGCCGGCGTCGCCTTCAATCTCGGCAATGCCCTCAAGGAACTGGGCCGCAACGCGGAGGCGGAAACCGCCTATCGGCAGGCCTTGTCGATCGATCCGCGTCTGGTCCGGGCCCAGGTCAATCTGGGCGCGGTTCTTCATCTCGAGGGCCGGCTGGAAGAGGGCGAGGTCGCCTTTCGCGCGGCCCTCGCCATCGATCCCGCGACGCCGGATGCCAGGCGCAATCTCGCGATCGTGCTGAACGATCTCAATCGCGGCGAAGAGGCTCTGCGCGAGTTGCAGCCCCTGCTCACCGGCGACGAAGAGCGCGAAACCTTGCGCGTGGCCTGTGTCCTCTATCAGGGTCTGCAGCGCCCGGCCGAAGCGCTGGCGACGGCGGAGCGCCTCCTCGTCATGACTCCGGGCGATGGCGGGGCCCTGGGCGCATGCGCGCTGGCATTGCTGGCGCTCGAGC
>NZ_JBOHKS010000201.1:0-20258 GCF_050729195.1 Hypericibacter sp. | reverse complement strand
ACGCCGATGATGAGCGCCTGCCCGATCGTCATGTCCTCCACGCGGCGCACCGTGGCGCCGGCGCGGTCGGCGATGAAGAGCACGATGGCAAATCCGATCATGGCGAAGGCGATGACGTCGACGCGGCGCAACATATCCTGGCCATAATGCTCGGCGAGGAATCCGACGATCAGCGCCGGGATGGTCGCGACAATCAGATAGAGCGCGAGCTTGGCGCCGGCGTCGAAGCGGCCCGTCACCAGCTTGGCCAGGCCCGCGATCATCCGTCCGACATCGCGCCAGAAATAGATCAGCACCGCGGCCAGCGTGCCGACATGGGCCGAGACGTCGATCGCCAGCCCCTGGTCGGGCCAGTTGAAGAAATGCGGGACCAGGATCAGGTGGCCGGAGGAGCTGACCGGCAGGAATTCGGTGATGCCCTGGACGATGGCCAGGACGACGAGTTGGAGCAGGCTCACGGTCGAATGGACTCCCCAGATCGAACGCGGCGGCTTCGGGTCTTCCGGCGGGAGGCCCGGGCGCCAGAGATTGCGCCGACTCGGGGTTGGCACCCCGTCAGCGGCGAATCAGGGCTTAGCATCAATGGGTTCCGAACCCAAGTGAGCGCCAGTTAGTAAATAGTCTCATTTCGGTCTTAAATATGACGCCGCGGCCATGTGGGAATCTGAATTTGGCCTCCCGGTCATGCTGTGCGCCCTAAAATAGTCAATTTTACTGTCCTAATAATGAAAAAACCCTCGCCTTCCGGGGCTTGATGCCCTATAGGTCGCTTCCCATGCCCTATCGCCGCCGGCCCCCGTCCCGGGCCGGCCCCCGCGAGGCAGGAGAGTGCCGAGAGGGAAGCCATGACGGCCAAGATGCTGCGCTTCGTGACCTTGGGTCGGTCCATGCCGGAAAAGCGTGGGGCCGAGGCGCGGCGCGAGGATTTCGACGAGATCTATGCGGACTTCGCCCCGGCGCAGGCGGCCGACCAGGCCAGCCGCTGCTCGCAATGCGGCGTGCCTTTCTGCCAGGTCCATTGCCCGGTCCATAACAACATCCCCGACTGGCTGAAGCTCGCGGCCGAGGGGCGGCTGGAAGAGGCCTATGAGGTTTCCTCCTCGACCAACAACTTCCCCGAGATCTGCGGGCGCATCTGCCCGCAAGACCGGCTCTGCGAAGGCAATTGCGTCATCGAGCAGGCGGGCCACGGCACCGTCACCATCGGCGCCATCGAGAAATTCATCACCGACACCGCCTGGGAGAAGGGCTGGGTCAAGCCGGTCAAGGCGCGCCAGCAGCGCCGCCAGACGGTCGGCATCGTGGGTGCGGGCCCGGCTGGCCTTGCTGCCGCCGAGGAGCTGCGCCGCCAGGGCTATCAGGTGACGATCTATGACCGCTACGACCGGGCGGGCGGGCTGCTGATCTATGGCATCCCCAACTTCAAGCTCGAGAAGGAAGTCGTTCAACGCCGCGCGGCCTTGTTGGTCGCGGAAGGCGTCACCTTCAAGCTCAATTTCGAGGTCGGACGCGACGCCTCGCTCGAGGGGCTGCGCCGGCGCCACGACGCGATCCTGATCGCCTGCGGCGTCTACAAGGCGCGCGATATCCAGGCGCCCGGCGTCGGCCTCGGCCATATCGTGCCGGCGCTCGACTATCTGACCGCGAGCAACCGCACCTCGCTGGGCGACCATGTGCCGGCCTTCGCCGAAGGCATGCTCGATGCGCGCGGCAAGAATGTCGTGGTGATCGGCGGCGGCGATACGGCGATGGATTGCGTGCGCACCGCGGTGCGCCAGGGCGCGCTCTCGGTCAAATGCCTCTATCGCCGCGACCGCGCCAACATGCCGGGCTCGCAGCGCGAGGTGGCGCATGCCGAAGAGGAAGGCGTGGAGTTCGTCTGGCTGGCACAGCCGGAAGCCTTTGTCGGCGGCGAGCCGAACCGCGTCGCGGCGGTGCGCGCCCAGCGCATCCATCTCGGCATCGCCGACGCCACCGGCCGCCAGCAGCCGCGGCCGATCGAAGGTTCGCATTTCCAGATCCCGGCCGATCTCGCGATCAAGGCGCTGGGCTTCGATCCGGAAGATCTGCCGAAAGCGATGGGCGCGCCCGATCTCGAAGTCACACGCTGGGGCTCGGTCAAGCTCGACTGGAAGCGCATGGCGACCAATCTCGACGGCGTGTTCGCGGCGGGCGACGTCGTGCGCGGCGCTTCGCTCGTGGTCTGGGCGATCCGTGACGGGCGCGACGCGGCAGCGGCGATCCAGCGCTATCTGGTCGCCAAGGAAGGCGGCCGCAGCGCCACGGCGGCGGAATAGGGGAGCGATCTGCGATGTTGCGTCTCTATGATTTCCTCGACTCCGGCAATGGCTACAAGGTGCGGCTCGCGCTGCGCACCCTGGGGATCCCCTTCGAGCTGGTCGAATGCGACATCCTCAAGGGCGAGACGCGCACGCCCGACTTCCTCAAGCGCAATCCCAACGGCCGCATCCCGACGCTCGAGCTCGAGGATGGCAGCTTCCTCGCGGAATCGAACGCCATCGCCTGGTATCTCGCCGAAGGCACCGATCTGGCGCCGGCCTCGCGGCTCGACCGCGCCCGCACGCTGCAATGGATGTTCTTCGAACAGTACAGTCACGAGCCCTATGTCGCGGTGCTGCGCGCCTGGAAGCATGTGGGCTTCGGCCTGACGCCCGACCGTGAGAAGCAGGTGCCGGAAAAACTGGCCAAGGGCAATGCCGCGCTCGCCGTGATGGAGCAGCATCTGGCGCGCCAGCCCTGGTTCGTGGGCGGCCGCTTCGGCCTCGCCGACATCGCGCTCTTCGCCTACACCCATGTCGCCCATGAAGGCGGCTTCGACATGAAGCCCTATCCCGCGATCCGCGGCTGGATCGACCGCATCGCGGCCATGCCGCGCCATGTGCCGATCACCTGGAAGCCGGCCAAGGCGGCGTGACGCCGCCATGCCCGACTGACGACCCTGACAGCCTTCTTTGTTCCGAGGACTTGCCGATGACCGACCAGACCCAATCCGGCGAAGATTTCATCGAGCAATGGCGCGTCAATGCCGCGCATCTGGCCGAGCAGGGTCTCTATGACCCGGCCGAGGAGCATGATGCCTGCGGTGTCGGCCTCATCGCCGCCATCGACGGCAAGCCGCGCCGCGCCGTGGTCGAGGCCGGCATTGCAGCCCTGAAGTCTGTCTGGCACAGAGGCGCCGTCGATGCCGACGGCAAGACCGGCGACGGCGCGGGCATCCATCTCCAGATCCCGCAGGAATTCTTCAAGGATCATATCCGCGGCTCCGGCAATGTCGTGGGCCCGGGCAGGCTCGGCGTCGGCATGGTGTTCCTGCCGCGCACCGATCTCGGCGCCCAGGAGCGCTGCCGCGTCATCGTCGAGCGCGAGATCCTGGGTTACGGCTACACCATCTATGGCTGGCGCCAGGTCCCGGTGAATATCGAGATCATCGGCGAGAAGGCCAATGCGACGCGCCCCGAGATCGAGCAGATCCTCGTCTGCAACAATCGCGACAAGGACGAGGAGGCCTTCGAGAACGACCTCTACATCATCCGCCGGCGCATCGAGAAGGCGGCGCTCGAGGAGAGCATCAAGGAGGTCTATATCTGCTCGCTCTCCTGCCGTTCGGTCATCTACAAGGGCATGTTCCTCGCCGAGCAGCTCACCTCCTTCTATCCCGACCTGCTCGACCAGCGCTTCGTCTCGAATTTCGCGATCTATCACCAGCGCTATTCGACCAACACCTTTCCGACCTGGCATCTGGCGCAGCCTTTCCGCGTGATCGCGCATAACGGCGAGATCAACACGCTCAAAGGCAACGTCAACTGGATGAAGGCGCACGAGACCCGCATGGCCGCCGCTGCTTACGGCGACCATATGCCGGAGATCAAGCCGATCATCCAGCCGGGCGGCTCGGACTCGGCCTGCCTCGACAATGTGTTCGAGGCGATGGTGGGTGTGGGCCGCACACTGCCGATGGTGAAATGCCTGTTGATCCCCGACAGCTGGGCCGGCCGCGTGACGATGCCGGAAGCCCATCGCGACTTTTACAGCTACTGCAACTCGGTGATGGAGCCCTGGGACGGGCCGGCCGCGATCTGCGGCGTCGGCGGCAATTGGGTGGTGGCGGCGATGGACCGCAACGGCCTGCGGCCGCTGCGTTACGCGCTGACCGAGGACGGGATGCTGGTGGCCGGTTCCGAGACCGGCATGGTGCGGCTCGACGAATCCAAGATCGCGCGCAAGGGCCGGCTCGGGCCGGGCCAGATGATCGCGATCGACCTCAAGGCCGGCCGCTTCTACGACCATGACGAGATCGTCGACAAGCTGGTGAGCGGCGCCTCCTTCTCGGAGTGGGTCGAGAACATCTCCGTCATCGACGATCTCCTGAAGGCGAAGCCGGGCAAGCCCGCTTCCTTCGAGAAGGAAGAATTGCGCCGCCGCCAGCTCTCGGCCGGCCTCTCGATCGAGGATCTCGAGCTGGTGCTCCATCCGATGGTCGAGGACGCCAAGGAGCCGGTGGGCTCGATGGGCGACGACACGCCGCTCGCCGTGCTCTCCGAGCGCTATCGCGGCCTGCATCATTATTTCCGGCAGAATTTCAGCCAGGTCACCAACCCGCCGATCGACAGCTTGCGCGAAAGCCGGGTGATGACGCTGAAGACCCGGCTCGGCAATCTCGGCAACATCCTGGACCAGGACGAAAGCCAGTGCCGGCTGCTGCAGCTCGAATCGCCCGTCCTGCTGACGGCCGAGTTCGAGGCGATGCGCGCCTATATGGGCTCGAGCGCGGTCGAGGTGGATTGCACCTTCCCCGTCGGCGCGCCCGGCGAGAACAACGAGCATGCCTTGCGCGATGCGCTGGCGCTGATCCGCCGGCAGGCCGAGGACGGCGTGCGCGGCGGAGCCGTGCATGTGATCCTGTCGGACGAGAAGGCGGGGCCGGGCCGGGTCGCGATCCCGATGATTCTGGCGACCGGCGCCGTCCACACCCATCTCCACCGCCAGCAGCTCCGCACCTTCACCTCGCTCAATGTGCGCTCGGGCGAATGCATCGACGTGCATCATTTCGCGGTGCTGATCGGCGTCGGCGCCACCACGATCAACGCCTATCTGGCCGAGGCCTCGATCGCCGACCGTCACCGCCGCGGCCTCTTCGCCGGCAAGAGTCTCGAAGAGGGTCTGCTCCGCTTCAAGGAAGCGGTCGATCAGGGCTTGCTCAAGGTGATGTCGAAGATGGGCATCGCCGTCGTCAGCTCCTATCGCGGCGGCGGCAATTTCGAGGCGCTGGGCCTGTCGCGCACGCTGGTGGCCGAATTCTTCCCCGACATGCCCTCGCGCCTCTCCGGCATCGGGCTCCCCGGCATCCAGCAGAAGCTGATGGAGCTGCATGAGCGCGCCTGGCGCGAGGATGTGACGGCGCTGCCCGTTGGCGGCTTCTACCGTTATCGCCGCTCGGGCGACAGCCATGCCTGGGAGGCGGGGCTGATCCATACGCTGCAAAGCGCGGTCGCGTCGGAATCCTATCAGACCTACAAGCGCTATTCCGAAGGGGTGGAGAAACTGCCACCGGTCGCCTTGCGCGACCTGCTGGGCTTCCGCGAGGGCCGGACGGGAATCTCCATCGACGAAGTGGAATCGATCACCGAGATCCGCAAGCGCTTCGTGACGCCGGGCATGTCCTTGGGTGCGCTCTCGCCCGAGGCCCATGGCACGCTCAATGTCGCCATGAACCGCATCGGCGCCAAGTCGGATTCGGGCGAGGGCGGCGAGGATCCGGAACGTTTCCGGCCGCGGCCCAATGGCGACAATTTCAACTCGGCCATCAAGCAGATCGCCTCGGGGCGCTTCGGCGTCACGGCGGAGTATCTCAACAATTGCCGCGAGATCGAGATCAAGGTGGCGCAGGGGGCCAAGCCCGGCGAGGGCGGCCAGCTCCCGGCCTTCAAGGTGACGGCCGAGATCGCGAAACTGCGTCACGCCACCGCTGGCGTCTCGCTCATCTCGCCGCCACCCCATCACGACATCTATTCGATCGAGGATCTGGCGCAGCTCATCTATGACCTGAAGCAGGTCAATCCCGACGCCAAGGTCGGCGTCAAGCTGGTGGCGCGTTCGGGCATCGGCACCATCGCGGCCGGCGTCGCCAAGGCCAAGGCGGACGTGATCCTGATCTCGGGCCATGTCGGCGGCACCGGCGCCTCGCCCTTGTCCTCGATCAAGTTCGCGGGCGTGCCCTGGGAGATGGGCCTCTCCGAGACGCATCAGGTGCTGACCCTCAACCGCCTGCGCCATCGCGTGAAGCTCCGTACCGATGGCGGCATCAAGACCGGCCGCGACGTGGTGATCGCGGCCATGCTGGGCGCCGAGGAATTCGGCATCGGCACGGCCTCGCTGGTGGCGATGGGCTGCATCATGGTGCGGCAATGCCATTCCAACACCTGCCCCGTCGGCGTCTGCACGCAAGATCCGGCGCTGCGGCAGAAATTCACCGGCAGTGCGGAGAAGGTCGTCAATCTCTTCAGCTTCATCGCCGAGGAGGTGCGCGAGATCCTCTCCTTGCTGGGCTTCCGCAAGCTGGACGAGGTGATCGGCCGGACCGACCTGCTGCGCCAGGTGAGCCGCGGCTCGGCGGCGTTGGACGATCTCGATTTCAATCCGTTGCTGGCGCGCGCCGATCCGGGCGATTATCCCCGCTTCTGCACGCTCGAAGGCCGCAACGAGGTGCCGGACACGCTCGACAAGCAGATGATCGCCGATGCCCGCGCCCTCTTCGAGGACGGCGAGAAGATGCAGCTCCAATACAATGTGCGCAACACGCAGCGCGCCATCGGCACCCGCTTCTCCTCGCTGGTGACGCGGCGCTTCGGCATGACGGGGCTGAAGCCCGGCCATGTGACGGTGCGGCTGCGCGGCTCGGCCGGCCAGTCGCTGGGTGCTTTCGCGGTCCAAGGCCTCAAGCTCGAGGTGCTGGGCGACGCCAACGACTATGTCGGCAAAGGATTGTCGGGAGCCACCATCGTGGTGCGGCCGCTACCTTCGAGCCCGCTGGTGACGAACGAGAACGCGATCATCGGCAACACGGTCCTTTATGGCGCCACGGCGGGCAAACTGTTCGCGGCCGGCACCGCGGGCGAGCGTTTCGCCGTGCGCAACTCGGGCGCCGAGACCGTGGTCGAGGGCTGCGGCTCCAACGGCTGCGAATACATGACCGGTGGCACGGCGGTGATCCTGGGGCCGGTCGGCGACAATTTCGCGGCCGGCATGACCGGCGGCATGGTGTTCGTCTATGACCCGGAAGGCGCGTTGCCGAGCAGGATCAATGCCGACAGCGTGCTGTTCCAGCGGCTGGGCTCGAATTATTGGGAAGCCCGCCTCAAGGGCCTGGTCGAGGAGCATGTCCGCGAAACGCAATCGCGCTTCGCCATGAGCCTTCTCAACGACTGGCATCTCGAGCGCGACGGCTTCTGGCAGGTGGTGCCGAAGGAGATGGTCGCCCTGCTGCCCCATCCACTGGAGGACAGCGCGGCGGAGATGCGGGCGTAGGCGGGCCGTTCTGCCGCCACGCCCCTAAGGCCCGGTGGAATATTCCTGTAGAATGCGAACCTGGGCGATCCGATCGATCTCGCAGCGAAGCTGTAGCTCGCCATTCTCGAAGGAGTAGATGCCAGCGTGGCCGCTAGGCGCCGTGCCCAGTAGATAGGCTTTGCCCTCATGGACAAAGAGTGGCGATAGCGGCGCGGTCTCGATCCTCCGATTCATATAGAACGCGCCCCACTCCCGATGGGCCAAATTGCGATTGAGCGGCGACGCCATGATGTATGCGTGGTCCTGCGTGAACGCCATGTACCATTCGTGATGAGAGCCGCATCCGGCCCCGCTTTCGTACACCAGCTGGGCTATGGATTCGATCGCTCCATCCTGGTCTAGATCCACACTCGCAAATCGAGCGCTAGGGTCGACATTGAGCCCATAGTCGTGCGAAAGCGATCGCCAGACCTGCTCATCCAGATTGCGTGGCTCTGTCCATGCCGGGGCTTCAACATCTTCAGCAAGGAGTGCGGCACATATTGGCCGATCGCCGATGGGTATCTGGGAGTTCTTCACAGTTCCACTGAACTCGAATGTGCAAAGCGGTTGTTGCACGCCATTTCCCATCCAGGAGGCCGACGCAATGTTGGCATGTGTCTGCCAGTCTCGGCTCGTCACGACGATGGGTTCTCCGTCCAAGATGACCAGCCGGTCTTTCCGCCCCCAACTTGCCCAACGGAGGTTTTCGTCATCGTCGCTCGTATTGCCGGGAGGCGATTTGCCGTATGTCGAGAGGCCCTCTTTGTCGGCATCGAGAGCCACAATATGGAAGGCGCCGCAGCTCCCTCCATCAATAGTTTCGACGAGCCGGTCGGTCGCCCCATCCTTGTTGTAGTCGATAGCAAAAACCCCATCGATCTGAGATCCGTCTGCCAATCGAACTGAACCCAGATTCTCGCTCTTGAGTGGAGGCGAAAACCTTTCGAAGCGTTCCTGCAACTGGCCAGTGTTTGCCAGATCCATTATGTCCTGGCAGATCCGATGCGCTGTCTCCGGCGTCAGCGAGTGTCGCGGTGATTCCTCGGCGTCGATGATGGTGGATAATCCGCCGCAAGAAAGCGTTAGCATCAATGTAAAAGTTAGGACGCGATTCAACGGCGCGCTCCTGAATCATGGGAACCAAGTTGAATAGTATCACCATCTTTGGTTGTCGATCGGCAAGATCGGCTTACCTTCTCACTCCTTCGTGGCTTCTTTCAGGTAAGCGATCAGGTCCGCGCGGTCTTGCGCGTTCTTGACGCCCGCATAGGTCATCTTAGTGCCCGGCACCATGGCGCGCGGGTCGGCGAGGAATGCGTCGAGCGTCTGCTCGCTCCAGACGATGCCGGAATTCTTCATCGCCTCGGAATAGTTGAAATCGGGAAGGCTGCCGGCCTTGCGGCCGAACAGGCCCATATGTTTCGGGCCGACGCGGTTGCGGTCGATCGAATGGCAGCCCTGGCATTTGTGATAGATCGTCTCTCCGCGCACCGGATCGCCCGCCGGCATTTCACCGGCCTGGCCGTGGGTGAAGGCGGCAGCGATCAGGACGGCGAGGGCCCAGACGATCACGAGCCAAAGCTCTGAGCGTCGACGGATTCGGGATGTGATCATGAGCGTGCGCTGTTGAGCTTGAATCGCTTCTCCCTTGCGGGGGAAGGATGGAAACGGGGGTGACACACTCCGCTCTATGCGGCAGAGGCACCCCTCCCCCTACCCCCTCCCGCTAGGGGAGGGGGCGAGGCGCTTTCAATCGTCGCGGATCAGGAGATCGCGAAGGCGGTCGGGATCGGGTCTTCGCCCAGCGCATTGCGCAGGATCGCCCAATGCATCGCCTCGTCGGCCATGATGCTGGCGGCGGCCGAAGAGAGGTCCTTGTTGGCGAAGACCGGCACGGCGCCGTAATAGGCCTGGGCGGCACCCTGCTCGAGTCCGGCCGCGAAGCGCAGCACGTCTTCCTGTGTTTTCAGATTGCCGGTCGGGAAATCATATTTGCTCTTGGGCATGACCGGCATGCCGCCCAGCTTCTTCACGGTCGACGCCAGGAGCTCGGCATGTTTCTTGTGCTGATCCTGGAACTTCACCGCGACCGCCAGCACCGGCGGCTGCAGCAATCCGCTTTCGGCGCCGACCTGATAGGCGGCGATGCCCTCATATTCGAGGCCCAGCGCCGTGTTGAGCACCTGAATGTCGTTCGAGGCCGACGCCGCCGAGGCGTTCTTGCTCGTCACCATGCTTTCGCAGCCGGCGAGAATGGCGATGGCGCCGGCGCTCAGGACGGCCTGTGTGCCGCGCACCAGCAATTGGCGCCGTGCCGGTACGATCGTCGTCTCGGGACGAAGAAGGGTCTGCTCGCTCATGGAAATCCTCTCTCTGTCGATGACTCGTTGAACAGCGCTCCGGGAACGTCGTCGCTGTTACAGGTCGATACCGAGGAGGGAGCCCGGTGGATGCAGGGCCCGGGTCACAAAATCGTGAGAGGGGAAACTCCGCCGCGCGATCAAACGGCTGATGGCGATTCAAATCGCGGGAAGGACCGGGCCGGAATAGAGCACGGGGCCGGTCGGCAATCCCGTGGGCGAGCCGCCGGCGGGCTCGAGGCTGACGGCGAGCGATCCTTGCGCCAGATCGGCGGCAGCTTTGCTATCCAGCGGCAGGGAGAGCCGGCGATCCGCGAGCAGGCCCAGCGAGCGCGGATTGCCGCTCGACGGCAGGATCCAGAGCTCGAGCGATTTGCCGGCTTCGGCCGCCGGCAGCCTCGCGGCGTCGAGCGTGAGCCGGTCGTGATGCAGATCGAGGCTGACCATCAGCACCGGCTTGTGTTCCGCATCGGCGAGGAGCGCCATATGGGTCGGCGCGGAGGGTGGGGCCACGAAGAGATAGACGAAGAGCAGAGCCGCGATCGCGGCCCCGGCGATGCCGACGCGCCGCCAGAAGTTCACGCAATACCAGAGGCCCGCGGTCGCGAGACTGGGAACGGCGGCGGTCGGCCTGCCGAACAGGAGCTCGAACAGACTCCGCCGCGCCGGTTTTGTCGCCTCGGGGCCGAGACGGCGCTCGATGGCAGCCCAGCTCCGGGCCGGCGGCTCGATGGCGGGGGCCGCCTCGGCCAGCGGGTCGAGGCGTTTTGCCCAGCCTTCGACGCGTTGCGCCAGCGCAGGATCGCTCTCGATCAGCCGCTCGAAGCGCTTTCGCGCCGGGCCGCGCAACGTCCCCAGCGCATATTCGGCCGCGAGGCTGTCGAGCATGTCGGGATCCTGCTCGGTCATGGCTCGAGACATCCTTTGAGTCGCACCAGGCTGCGGCGGATCCAGCTCTTGACCGTGCCGAGGGACGCGCCCAGCCGGGCCGCGACCTGCTCGAAGGTCAGGCCCTGATAATAGGCGAGCAGCAGGCTGGCGCGCGGCTGCGCCTCCAGCTGATCGAGGCAATGTTTGAGCCTGAGGGCCTCCTCGCCGCTCTGGGTCAGAGCCTCGGGGCTGTCGGTCGGATCGGGCAGGCTCTCCGCGAATTCCGGGTCGAGCGGCGTCTCGCGGCCGCGCTTCGCCAAAAGGTCGAAACATTCATTGCGCAGGATGCGCGCCATCCAGCCCAGCGCCGTGCCGCGCCGAGGATCGAACCGGGCCGCATGCCGCCATACCGCCATGAAGGTTTCCTGCAAGGCCTCCTCCGCGAGATCCCGGCGTCTGACTATACCGACGGCGAGGCCGAATAGTTGCGGGGCGGTGGCGCGATAAAGCCGCTCCAGCGCGCTTCGATCGCCCTTGGCGGCGCCAGCAAGATAATCGGCAAGGAGGGCCGCGTCGCTCATGCCGCGCCATGGCATAGAAGCGACCCGGGCCTGTCAACGGGCTTTGGCCTGGGCGCCGGCTTCGTTATGCTGCGGCGAAAGAATCGACCCATGCTCCTGCTCATCCATTTCCCGCTCGATCCCGCTTCCCGCAAGGTCCGCATCCTGTTGAAGGAGAAGGGCCTCGCCTTCGATCTGCGCGAGGAACGTTCCTGGGAGCGGCGCGAGGAGTTCCTGGCCTTGAGCCCGGCGGGCGATCTGCCGGTGCTGCTCGAGACCGACGGCAAGCCGATCGCCGATGTCGGCGCCATCGTCGAATATCTGGAGGAGACCGGATCGACGCCCTCGCTCTACGGCAGCGAGCCGCGCGCGCGGGCCGAGGTGCGGCGGCTGGCGGCCTGGTTCGACCGAAAATTCCAGCGCGAGGTCACGACCAACCTGCTGGATGAGAAGATCGGCCGGCGCATCATGGGTAAGGGCACGCCGGATTCGAGCGCCATCCGTGCCGGCATCCTCAATCTCAAGACCCATCTCGATTACATCGCCTGGCTGGCCGACCGGCGCAATTGGCTCGCGGGCGACAATTTCTCGATGGCCGACATCTCGGCCGCGGCGCAGCTCTCCTGCATCGACTATCTCGGCGACGTGCCCTGGGACGATCATACGGGTGCCCGAGACTGGTATCAGCGCGTCAAGTCGCGCCCCAGCCTGCGCCCGCTCCTCGGCGACCGCCTCCCCGGCGCGCCGCCGCCGAAGCATTACGCGGATCTGGATTTTTAAAAAGTGGGTGCAGTCGCGCCCCTTTCTCGTCATGCCGGCCCCCGTGCGCGCCTACGGCGCGACACGGGGGCCGGAATGACCAGTAAGGAGTAGCGGGGGCAACGCGACTTCTTCTCCTTACTCCGTCTTCACATCCAGCTTCTCCAGCCGCGCTTGCGCGGTTTCGGCTGTCGGCGAATTGGGCGCGAGCTGGATGGCGGCGAGCCAATCCGTGCGGGCGCCGTTCTTGTCGCCGTTGCCGAACAGGAGAATGCCGCGCTCGAGATGCCCTTCGGCATTCTTTGGATCGATGGTGAGCGCCTGGTTCACATCGGCCATCGCCAGCTCCTTGCTGTCGACATAGCGATAGGCGCTGGCGCGCAGCACCAGGATGTCGGCGCGCTTGGGGGCGAGCTCGTTGGCATGGTTGAGATCGTCGAGCGCGTCCCACCAGCGATCGGCCGAACCCAGCGCCACCGCACGGTCGATCACCATCTCGACATCGTTGGGCAGGATCTCGAGCGCCGTGTTCGAGGCGGCGATTGCCTGGGCCGGATCGCCCTGCAGGAGCCAGATCTGGCCCGCCTGGTCGTAGAGATGGGCGGCGAGGTTCTTCGAGGAATCGATCTTCGCCAGCTCGCCCGCCACCGTCTGGATCGCTTGCGCGGCTTCGGTGTAGCGCCCGAGGCCTACCAGCGCTACGGCCTGGCAATGCTCGGCCGGCGGCCCGCCCTTCTTCGCGATCCAGGCGGAGGCCGTGTCATAGGCCTGCTGCGGTTGCTGCGCGGTCAGGGCCATGCAGGCCGCATATTGCTTGGACTGGTCGGGATTCTGTTCCGGAAAGCTCGGCTGGTCGGCCGAAACGCCGGAGGCTGCCGCGCTCAGCAGCAGGGCCAACGCCGCCGCCGGCCAGACCGCGCCCCGCGCCCCTGCCTTGTATCGACTGATTCTCGCAACTAACTTCATGGGCAAGGCATGTTTCCTGGTTGCCATCGACCGGCGTCATGTCGGCTCGGTCGCCGGGAGGCAGAGCCTCTCTCCTGGATGGTTCCTTGGCAAGCATGACGAGATCGGGTCCCGCCGGCGATCGTGACAAAGCGCCGCGTCTTTTCGCCTTCGGGCTGGGCTTCAGCGCGCTGGCGCTGGCGGAACGGCTGGCCGGACAAGGCTGGCGCATCGCCGGAACCAGCCGCGATCCGGAGAAACGCCAGGCGATCGAGGCGCGTGGCTTCGAGATCCATCATTTCGACCGCGATCATCCGCTGGCCGACCCGAAGGCCGTCCTGGCCGGCACGACCCATCTCCTGATCGGCGCACCGCCCGATGGCCGGAACGAACCCAGCGGCGATCCGGCGCTCGATGTTCATGGCGACGATATCGCCGCCCTGGGAAACGGGCTGGCCTGGCTGGGCTATCTCTCGACCACCGGCGTCTATGGCGACCGCCAGGGCGGCTGGGTCGACGAGACCAGCCCCCTTACGCCCTCGGGCGACCGCGGCCGGCGGCGGCTGGAGGCCGAGCGCGGCTGGCTGGCGCTGGGCGAGCGGCATCGGATTCCGGTTCATCTCTTTCGTCTTGCCGGCATCTACGGACCCGGCCGCAGCGCGCTCGATACGGTGCGGTCGGGCAAGGCCAAGCGCGTGATCAAGCCGGGCCAGATCTTCAGCCGCATCCATGTCGCCGATATCGCGAGCGTGCTCGAAGCCTCGATCGCGCGGCCTCATCCGGGTGCCGCCTATAATCTCTGCGACGACGATCCCGCCCCGCCGGCGGAAGTCATCGCCTATGCCTGCCAGCTTCTGGGGGTTGAGCCGCCACCGCCGGTGCCGTTCGATGCAGCCGAGCTCTCGCCGATGGCGCGCAGCTTCTATGAGGACAACAAGCGCGTGCGCAACGATCGCATCAAGCGCGAGTTGGGCGTGACGCTCGCCTATCCCGATTATCGTGCGGGGCTCAAGGCGCTGCTGGCGGACGAGACGCTGTCGCCGACATTTCATCGATAACGGAAGCGAGCCGTTCCAGATCCTGCGGGCGCGACAGCCGGTGATCACCATCCTTGATCAAGGTCACCGCGACATCCGCGGTCGCGAGCCGTTCGGCAATACGCACCGCCCAGCGCCAGGGCACATCGGGATCCGCCATGCCCTGCAACAGCCGGACCGGACAATCCACCGCGATGGGCTGCGCCAATAACAAATGATGGCGACCATCCTCGATCAAATTGCGTGTAATCGGCAGATCAGGCCCATAGCGTGAGGGCTCATGCCACTCGCCGGTGCGTATCAATTGTTCCCTGATGGGGGTCGTCATGCGATTCCACATCAGTTCCTCGGTGAAGTCGGGGGCGGCGGCGATGCCGATCAGACCGGCGATGCGAGCCGGTCGCGACAGGGCCGCGAGCAGCATGATCCAGCCGCCCATGCTGGAGCCGACCAGGATCTGCGGACCGTCGGTCAAACGATCGATGACGGCCAGCGAGTCCTCGCGCCAGCGGCTGATGGTTCCCTCCGAGAACCGCCCGGACGACGCGCCATGACCGAAATAATCGAACCGGATGAAGGCTTGCCCGCGTTTTCTGCAATGCGATTCGAGGAAAACGGCCTTGGTTCCGGTCATGTCTGAGGCGAACCCGCTCAAAAAAACCACACCTGGCAAATTTCGACCATCTTCGCCTGCGAATCGGTGGTAGGCGGTTGTCGTACCGTCTTCGCGTGCTAGACTCTTATGGCGGGGGGATTCGCGTGACGTGACGGACATGGCGTGGGTGTAATGGACGCATCGGGATCGGTCGAGGCCCCCGACATTAACATGGCAACGAAGAGGCCGGCGATGAATGAGCCGGTGGTCTTGCTGGTGCTGCCGACGCTGGCGCAAGCCGGCGATCGGATCGCGCTGGACATCGCGGGGGCGGTGCAGGATGAGAGCGGCACGGCGCTGATCGCGTCGAGCGGCGGCGCTCTCGTCGCGGAATTGCCGCGTTCGGGTGCTCGCCATATCCGCATCGCGCTCGACCGGCGCAATCCGCTCGGCATGATGGCGTCGGCCTCGAAACTGGTGCGGCTGATCCGCAGCGAATCCGTCGACATCGTCCATGCGCGCGGCTTGCATGCGGCTTGGCCGGCTTATCTCGCCGCGCGTCGCACGAGCCGTCCTCTCGTCACCACCTTCGATCTCGGCGGCCCGACCGTGGGCGCCTTCGATCGCTTCTATGCGTCGGCGCTCGCACGCGGCGATCGCGTGATCGCGGTTTCCGATTTCGTCGCGCGGCTCGCCTATGAGCAGCACAAGGTCGATGACCGCCGCTTGCGCCTCGTGCGCCGCGGCATCGATACCGACAGCTTCGACCCGGCCCGGGTGACGGCGCCGCGCATGATCCGCCTGGCTCGCCTCTGGGGCCTGCCGGACGATCTGCCGGTGCTGATGCTGCCCGGCCGGCTGATGCCGCATAACGGCCATGCCCTGCTGATCGATGCGCTGGCCCGGATCAAGGACCGCGCCTTCCACTGCCTGGTGGTGGGAGCCGAGGGCGATCATCCGGGCTATAGCGCCGAGCTCGAGGCCAAGGCCCGCGCTGCCGGCCTGAACGGCCGGTTCCATATCGTGCCGGAATGCCGCGACATGGCGGCTGCCTATATGCTGGCCGATGTGGTGCTGAACGCCGCCCCCGTGCCCGAGGCCTTCAGCCTGGTGCTGGCGGAGGCCCAGGCCATGGGCCGTCCGGTGGTCTCGACCGACCGCGGCAGCGCCCGCGAACAGGTGGCCGGCAACGAGATGGCCTGGCTGGTACCGCCCGAGGATCCGGCGGCGCTGGCCTCGGCGATCGGCCGGGCCCTCGATCTCGATCCCGACCTTCGGGCGCGCCTCGCGGCCGAAACCGCCCAGCGCGCCCGGGCCCGTTATGCCCGAACTACGATGTGTGCCGGGACCCTGGCCGTCTATCGCGAGTTGATGGAACGGCCCAGCTGGCGTCCGGCGCCCGCCTTGACAGAGGCCTCGATCCCCTCTTAATTCCGGCGGTTTGGGCGTTAATTACCCTTTCTCAACCTGAATCCGGTCCAGTTCTGCCTGGATTCCCATCATATTTCGGCCTTCGACCGGCCGAAGAAGCTCGAACGGCTCCATGATTCACATCACGCTACCCGACGGCAGCCAGCGGTCCTATGACCAGCCGGTTTCCGGTGCCGAGATTGCCGCCTCGATCGGCAAGGGCCTGGCGCGCGACGCGCTGGCCCTGAAGCTCGACGGTGAGGTCAAGGATTTGGCGACCGTCGTCGATCGCGACGCCAAGATCGAGATCGTCACCCGCAAACATCCCGATGCGCTCGAGCTGCTGCGCCACGACGCCGCCCATGTGCTGGCCGAGGCGGTGCAGGAGCTCTATCCCGGGACCCAGATCACCTTCGGCCCCTCGATCGAGAACGGCTTCTATTACGATTTCGTCCGCGACGAGCCCTTCACGCCCGATGACTTCGCCAAGATCGAGCAGCGCATGCGCGAGATCGTCGATCGCGACGAGACCATCACGCGCGAGATCTGGAGCCGCGACGAGGCGGTGCGCTGGTTCAAGGAGCATGGCGAGAAATACAAGGCCGAGTGGGTGCTGGAGATCCCCAAGGACGAGGAGATCTCGATCTATCGCCAGGGCAACTGGCTGGATATGTGCACGGGCCCCCATCTGCCCTCGACGGGCAAGCTGGGCAAGGCCTTCAAGCTGATGAGGGTGTCGGGTGCCTATTGGCGCGGCGATGCCAACAACCAGCAGCTTCAGCGCGTCTACGGCACGGCCTGGGCCGACGAGAAGCAGCTCCAGCAATATCTGACGATGCTGGAGGAGGCCGAGAAGCGCGATCATCGCCGCCTCGGCAAGGAGATGAATCTCTTCCATCAGCAGGAAGAGGCCGCCGGCATGGTGTTCTGGCATCCGAAGGGCTGGACGCTCTATCGGACGGTCGAGAATTATCTGCGCGGCCGCCTCGACGATTCCGGCTATGTCGAGATCAAGACGCCCCAGCTGGTCGATCGCAAGCTGTGGGAGGCCTCGGGCCATTGGGAGAAGTTCCGGGAGAACATGTATCTCTCGGAGAACGAGGCCGGCCTCAAGGAATTCATCGCCGATCCGACCCAGCGCATCTTCGCGCTGAAACCCATGAACTGCCCCTGCCATGTGCAGGTGTTCAATCAGGGGCTCAAGAGCTACCGCGACCTGCCGCTGCGGCTGGCGGAGTTCGGCTCCTGCCACCGCTTCGAGCCGGGCGGTGCGCTCCATGGCATCATGCGCGTGCGCAACTTCACGCAGGATGACGCGCATATCTTCTGCACCGAGGACCAGATCACGGCAGAGAGCGTCGATTTCTGCCGCCTGCTGCTGCAGGTCTATGGCGATTTCGGCTTCACCGATGTCGCTGTGCGTTTTGCCGACCGGCCCGAGAAGCGGGCCGGGACGGATGCGATATGGAACAAGGCCGAAGCCGCGCTGAAATTCGCGGTCGAGCGGGCGCAGCTGCCCTACACGATGGCGCCGGGCGAGGGGGCATTCTATGGCCCCAAGCTCGAATTCCATCTGAAGGACACGATCGGCCGGTCCTGGCAATGCGGGACCCTGCAGGTCGATTTCGTGATGCCCGAACGGCTCGATGCGAACTACATCGCCGAGGACGGGCAGAAGCATCGCCCCGTGATGCTGCATCGCGCCATCTTCGGCTCGATGGAGCGCTTCCTCGGGATCCTGATCGAGAACTTCGCCGGCAAGCTGCCTTTCTGGCTGGCACCGCTACAGGTAGTGGTCGCGACCATCACGGACGACAGCCGAGCCTATGGCGAGGAGGTCGCGGCGACGCTGCGCGCGGCGGGCCTGCGGGTCGAGACCGACCTGCGCAACGAAAAGATCAATTACAAGGTGCGTGAGCACAGCCTGGCCAAGGTTCCGGTCCTGGCCGTGGTCGGCAAGCGCGAGGCGGAGAAGCGCGAAGTGGCGCTGCGCCGCCTGGGCGGGAATGAGCAGGAAGTCCTTGCGCTGGATGAGGCGCTCAATAGACTGAAGACAGAAGCAAGGTCGCCCGCAGGGAAGTCGGGGCCCATGCTTGCTGCGGGTGCATTCTAGCGTCAGGCTGTAATGCCGGCCGGAACATCCCATATTCGGATCAACATCGTTTAGGAGAAGTCAGCATCGCTAGACCACCGCAGGAATCCGCGCCGTCCCGTGACGGTCCGCGGATCAATCACCAGATCAACGTGCCGCAGGTGCGACTGGTGAAAGAGGATGGATCGATGGTGGGCGTCGTGTCCGTGCGCGAAGCCCTGATCATGGCGGAAGAAGCCGGGCTCGATCTGGTCGAGATCTCGCCCAATGCCAGTCCTCCGGTCTGCAAGATTCTCGATTTTGGCAAGTTCAAATACGAGGTGCAGAAGAAGGAGAACGAGGCGCGCAAGAAGCAGAAGGTCATCGAGGTCAAAGAGATCAAGCTGCGCCCCGGCATCGACGAGCATGATTACCAGGTGAAGATGCGTTCGGTGCATCGCTTCCTCGAGGAAGGCGACAAGGTCAAAGTGACCATGCGCTTCCGAGGCCGCGAGATGGTGCATCAGGAGCTGGGCATGAAGGTGCTGGACCGGGTCCGCGCCGAACTCGATGCCCTGGCCAAGGTCGAGCAGATGCCGCGCCTCGAAGGCCGGCAGATGATCATGGTGATGGCTCCCAAATAGGGCGCCCCAATAGGCGCCGCCGAATGCGGGGCGGATCGATCAAGGATCCGCCCCGTCTCATTTCCGCCCCGTTTCCACCCGAAACTCGATGTCGGAGACGCGATGGCCGAGCCCGAAGAACAGCCTCGAGACATCCTCGATGTGAGCGCCGGCCCGAAGGCCTCGGTGGTGCGGCTGACGCCCGTGGGCTCGCCCGTGACGTCGCAGGAAGCCCTGCCGCCGGAACCGGCCTATTGGGCGCCGCGGGAAGAGAGCGCTTCGCCCTCGGCCGTCTTCGCCCTGCCGCCGGCCTTGTTTCGCAAGCCGCCCATCCTGGGGCTCCTCGCCGTCATCTACGGCATCGTCGCGCTGATCAAGCTGCCGATCCTGTTCGGGCCGCTGGCGATCCTGTTCGCGATCGCCGCGCTCTGCCGGAAGCAATACTGGTATGCCGCGGTGGGTGCCGCCACCGGTGCCGCGGGCCTTGTCAGCTCCACGACCTTCTGGCTGCTGGTCGGGTCCGGCTGGCTGATCAACTATCTGCTCTGATTCAATCCCGACGACATTTTTGAGGGGAAGCGGCGATGGCGAATCCCGAATGGCACCGGCTGGGTCCGGTCGCGACGCTGAAGCAGAAGCCGCTGCAGGCGGTGACGGTCGGCGGCCAGCCGATCGCGCTCTCTTGGGACCAGGGCCGCTTCGGCGCGATCTCGGGGCGCTGTCTCCACGCGGGCGGACCCTTGGGGCAGGGCACGCTCCGGGACGGCTATGTGGTCTGTCCCTGGCATGGCTGGACCTATCAGCGCGAGACCGGCGAGGGCGAGCCCGGCAGCACCGACGTCGTGCCGCGCTATCTGCTGAAGGAAGAGGGTGGCGATCTCTTCGTCGATCTGGCCTCGGCGACCCATCCGCGTCCCGCGTCTCATACGCCTCATCCCCTGGCACGCGATCCCGAACGGGCCGACGGGCCTTTGCGGCTGGCCGGCATCTCGACCACGATCATGGATCGGGGCGCGCCGCGCTATTCGACCTCGGAGGATCTGCTGCGAGTGGCGCTCGAGGCGGCCGCTGCCGACGGCGCCGAGACGCAGCTCATCACCCTCAACACACTCAAATTCCGCGCCTGCGAGGGCTACTACTCGAAGAGTGCCAACGCCTGCACCTGGCCCTGCTCGATCACGCAGATGGACGACAAGGACGAGCTCACGGCCGTCTACGAGGCACTGGTCCATTGGGCCGACGTGGTGCTGGTCTCCACGCCGATCCGCTGGGGCAATGCGAGCTCGCTCTATTTCAGGATGATCGAGCGCCTGAACTGCGTGCAGAACCAGATCACGACCCACAACCGGGTGCTGATCCGCAACAAGGTTGCGGGCTTCATCATCGTCGGCGGCCAGGACAACATCCAGGGCGTCGCCGGCCAGATGCTGGGTTTCTTCGCCGAACTCGGTTTCATCTT
>NZ_JBOHKS010000200.1:0-8915 GCF_050729195.1 Hypericibacter sp. | reverse complement strand
CGCTGGCACCGGGCGCGTTCGTCTCCTGGAACGGCTATTTGGCGCGCCGCGTCGCGGTCACGGGGCCCCAGGGCGAGCCGGTCACGGCGCTCTATCTCCTGACGCCGCTCGCCGACGGCAGCTGGCGCATCGCGGGTTGCCTTCTGTTCCGTCCTGCGCTCGAATCCTGACCGACCCTTCCTTGCGGGCCCGCGCCGTTCCGGCGCCGGCCCTTCCCCAGACAGATGGAATCCTCATGAGCATGATTCTCTATAACGGCCCGACCAGCCCGTTCGGCCGCACCGTGAAAGTGACGATGCTGGAGCTGGCCCTGCCGGTCGAGGAGAAGGCGATCGACGCCTATAAGGCCGAGTTCCTCGACAAGAAGAACCCGCTGCGCCAGATCCCGACGCTCGAGCTCGCCGACGGCCGCGCGATCTGCGACAGCCGCATCATCTGCCGCTATTTCGACGGCATCTCCGGCCGCGAGACGCTCTACCCCAAGGCCGACTACTGGGATCTGGAGACCCGCATCTCGCTCGCCATCGGCATCATGGAGCTGGGCCTGCAGCGGCGCATGGAAATCGTCCGTCCCGAGGGCGAGAAGAGCCCCGGCTTCATCCAGAAGCAGGAAACCCGCATCGACCGGTCGATCGATCATCTGGAAACGCTGATCGACAAGCTGGCGGCCAGGAGCCTCGCGATGGACCAGATCGTCACCGCCTGCGCGCTCGCCTATACCGACTTCCGCTATAATGACGGCTGGCGCAAACGCTGTCCCAATCTCGACCGCTGGTCGCGCGACTTCGCCAAGCGCCCGAGCATGGTGGCCAGCCAGCCGGGCTAGCCTTTTGCATCGGCCGGCCTGTCCCTTCGGTGAGTCGGACGGCGCGGCGCCGATCTGTTAGGCTTGCCCTGGCAAGCTCCGTGGCGACGACCTTCAAAGAAGGAGACGGCGCGCTTCATGCCGAGTTGGCGCGAGATCGAGAAGACGCAGGCTGTGTTGGTGCGCGCGCTCCACGACTATTGGCAGTCCAAGCGCCACGGCCGCGCTGTTCCCGACCGCGCCGATATCGACCCTGCCGAGATCAAGCCGTTGTTGCCCAACATTCTCCTGAGCGAATGGAGCGAGCCGCCCTTCCGGATCCGCTACCGCCTGGTCGGCGGACGCGTGACGCAGGTGACCGGCATGGATTTCACCGGCCGCTATCTCGACGAGCTGCTGCCGACCGACTTCGAAAACCGCTGGCATGACGACTATCGCGAGGCCCGCGACCATCGCATCCCGATCCTCGGCGCGGTGGTGGTGCCGACGGTCCAGGGCGACCAGTTCCGCTACGAATTCGGGCTCTTTCCCCTGACCCTCGGCGGCGAAGCCGTGCGCCAGTTCATCGCCATCGAGGATTATGGCGGCCGGGAGCCGCGCACCCGGCAGTTGGAGGACAAGATCAAGCCCTGGCGCGCGAAATCCTAGCCGGGTAAACGCAGGAACCAACCGGCGTGGCCGGCGTGGCGCCACCATGTTAGCGTGCGGTGCGAACGTCGAGTCGACCGCAATCCGGCGGGCGCTCGATCCTCCGGGATTGGATTTGGTCCGCATGACCAGTTGGACCGACATCGGCCAGTCGAATGCGCCGATGGTGAAGCAGCTTCATGATTACTGGAAGTCCAAGCGCGGGTCCGCCGCGCTCCCGGACCGGGACGCCATCGATCCTTCCGAAATCAAGCCTCTCCTTCCCTTCATCCTGATCGCCGAAGCGTCCGACCCGCCCTTTCGCGTGCGCTATCGGCTGATCGGCACCCGGATCGCGGCAGCCTCGGGCATGGATCTCACCGGCCGTTATCTCGACGAATTGTTCTCCACCGACGATGGCCGATGGCAGGCCTATTATCATCAGGCCTGGAGCGAGAGGGTTCCGGTCTACGGCATGGTGACGGTGCCGACGGTGCATGGCGACGAGTTCCGCTACGAGTTCGGCATTTTCCCCTTGAGCAAGGGTGGCGATACCGTCGTGCAGTTCCTCGCGATCGAGGATTTTGGCGGGCGCGAGCCTCGTCTGAGGCTGGTCGAGGACGAGATGGAGCCTTGGCGCCCGGCCGACAAACCGTCTCGCTGAAGGTCCTCCGCATTACATCATGAGCATGGTCGCGCCCAGCAGGGCGAAGATCACGGCCGCCGCATAGCGCACCCAGCGCGGATTGATCTTGTGGGCGAAGGCATGGCCGCAAAGCACGGCCGGCACGTCGGCCAGCATCATGCCGGCGGTCGTGCCGATGACGACCGGGATCACGGTCTCGAAGCGCGCGGCAAGCGCCGCCGTCGCGATCTGGGTCTTGTCGCCCATCTCGGCCAGGAAGAAGGCGATCGCCGTCGCCAGGAAGGCGCCATGGGCGCCGAAGCTCCTGACCTCGCCCTCGTCGATCTTGTCGGGAATGAGGGCCCAGCCCGCCATGGCGATGAAGAGGGCCGCGACACCCCAGCGCAGCCAGTCGGGATCGACAGTGGCCGCCACCCAGCTGCCGGCCAGGGCCGCCACCACATGGTTCAGCACGGTCGCGACGAAGATGCCGAGGATGATCGGCACGGGGCGGCGGAACCGGGTCGCGAGCAACAGCGCCAGGAGCTGGGTCTTGTCGCCGATCTCCGAAATGGCGACGACGCCGGTCGAGACGAGCAGGGCTTCCATGAAGCGACAACCAAGGGGGCCAGGCGAGTTGTCAGGACCGATGGCGTCGACGCCCCTCGCCCGGCCCGGGTGAAAGGGATCGATGCCAAGGTCTCGCCAATCGCGGCGGGATCGAAGAACCCCGCTTCGCCATTCGCGCCATGGCGGCCCGCCGAAACGAGCCACCAAGTGTGTTGACGCGAACTCTCCTCTGAAGGCCGGAGACGGCTACTCCCCAATGGATGCCGGGGAAGTTAAAGACGACGGATCGGAAAATCAACAGTCTGTCCGGCGGCGGAACGGCGCAGGAAGAAGCCTGCAAACGAGATTGCGAACGGCTTGCAGTCGGTTCTGCGAGCAGCCTTCGCTCATGCGGTTTTCTCGAGCCAGCGGCCCAGCGCGTCGAAGCCTGCCAGCAGCAGCGTGTCCATCGGCACGTCGACCGGCAGCGGCTGCGAGGACTGCTTCGCGATCACCATGTCGGCCGCCGGATCGACATAGATCCACTGGCCATGGATGCCGGCCGCGCAATAGGCGCCCGAAGGATAGCCCATGATGTACCACTTGCTGCGGTAGCGGCCCTTCGGCGCGAACAGCTTGCCGGCCTCCGAGATCTGCCAGGGCTTGGGATCGCCATTCTGCGTGATGTCGTCGACCCAGCCGCCCGGCACGACCTGCCTGCCGTCGACGAGCCCGCGCAGCCGCATCATCTCGCCGAAGCGCGCCAGGTCGCGCAAGGTCACGCAGATGCCGCCGGCCGAACGCGGCGCGCCCAACCGATCGACCGTGACATAGGCGTCCTGCTCGGCCCCCATCGGCTTCCAGATCGCCTCGCTCAGCAGCTGCGCGTAAGGCACGCCCGAGGCGCGCTCGAGGATCCAGCCCAGGAGATCCGAGTTGGGCGACACATAATGGAACAGGCTGCCATGGGCGCGCTGCGCGCGCTTCAAGGTCACCAGGAAGCCGCGCAGGTCGGTCGGCTTGGTGCCTTCGGGCAGCGGGTTCCAGCCGGTCGCCAGGCGATAGCGCCCGAACACGCCATGCGGATCGAGATAGTTCTCCTCGAAATCGATCGAGACCGTCATGTCGAGCACATGGCGCACGGTGCAATCGCCATAGGCCGATCCGGCCGCCTCGGGGATGTAGCGGGTCACCGGCGCATCGGGATCGAGCTGCCCGCGATCGACCAGGATGCCGGCAAGCGTGCCGGAGATCGATTTGCTGACGGAGAAGACGATGTGCGGCGAATCCGGCGTCTGGCCGGCGTCATACCACTCGGCCAGCACCCGGCCGCGCTGCAACAGGACGAATCCGTCGGTGAAGGTCTCGGACAGCAGCCGGCCGATGTTCCATTCCTTCCCGTCCGCTCCCTGGAACGCCACCTGCGCGATCTTGCGCTCGGAGCGCCTCAACGCGACACCCGCCCCGCCGCCCGCGATGTTGGCCGTGGGCAGCACCTCGCGGACATGGTGGAAGGCCCAGCGGCTGAAGGGTGGCAACCGCCAATTGGCGAGGGTCACCTGGTGGTCGGCGTCGGGCGGGAAAGCTTGCATCAGCCGGGTCTGGGTCATGAGTCGCATTGCCTGTCGGTTGCAGCCGCGGAGGGTCGGTCAATTATTGAGGCAGGAAAGCCGGCCCCGCGGAACCACGCAATACCCCCGGCGGGGTGGGTCGATTGGAGGCCGGGTCGGCGCCTTTGGGCACGCCGGCACAGATTTACCACAGCATAGCGACGGGGACCCCGGCTCGCAGGCGGAATGGATTCCTCGATTCCGGTGGGGCGCCGACGACGGCGACGGCATGCCGACAGCCCTGTCACCGATTCATTGGCGCATCATCCAAGAATCTCGCCGCATATCCGCCGCATATCCATTGCGGGTCGCAGCAGCTGCGACCACAGCGGACAGGATCATGGCCCCATGACGCATCGCCAAAATTACAAATCGGATGCGAGAGCGAAGATCGGGACAGAACCGATGCCATCGCCGCGGCGCGATCCACGAATGCCGAAGACGCCATCGTTTCATCGGTCGCGATGCGCGGCGCCTTAACCGCAACGCCGTTGTCCTGTCCCCGCGCCGGCATAAGATTGTATTCCACTTCGAGACGACCCGTCAGCGGCCGTCCGACGCCTTTGGGGAGGTTTTCCGATGAATGCAGCCAGAAAGCTGCGGCCGCGAAAGGCCGCCGGCAGGACTCGCGGTGCGAAACGGGCGGTCGTGAGCAGCGGCGGCATGGCGCCCCCGGTGATCCAGCCCAACATGCTGGTCGCCAATGCCGATATGGCGAGCTCGACCCTGACGCGGGTGCGCCACGATCACTCGGTCATCTCGGAAACGCGCTATCTCAATTGTCTCTTCAGCGAGAGCAATTTCGAAGGCAGCAGCTTCCAGGGCTGCGGCTTCGACGGTTGCGTGGTCGAGAATGCCAGCCTGCGCGGCGTCGAGCTGCGCAACTGCGATGTCGAGGGGCTCGTCATCGACGGCATCAATGTCGGCGAGCTGCTGAAGCAGCTCACCGGCCGCTGAGGAGGGGACATCATGGCTCGCAGGTCGAAGCCGAAATCGGCAACACCGGGCGCCTTCCTGTCGCTCTCCCATCGTCGCGATCTCCTGACCCAGATGGCGCGCGAGAATCAGCGCACCACCATCAAGACGGTCCAGGACCTGATCAGCGCCGGCATCGCCGCCATGCCCGATCGCAAATCCGACGGCAAGAATGGCGGCATCGACGGCGTCGATCGCTGGAAGGCCGGCGGCCTCAGGGGCGGGCTCGGCGGCCTCGGCAAGGGCGCCGTCGACGACAAGGGCTTCAAAGAAGGCAAGGATTTCAAAGAGGGCAAGGATTTCAAGGAAGGGAAGGACTTCAAAGAGGGGAAGGACTTCAAGGAAGGGAAAGACTTCAAGGAGGGCAAGGACTTCAAGGAGAAGACCGACAGCAAGCCCGGTTCCAACGAGAACCAGGGCGATCCGCTGATCCGCTACGGCTCGCTGGCGACCCTCAACTGGCAGCTCATGGACCAGGTCGGCAAGATCCATGGCGAGCGGATGCAAAGCCTCCTGAAGAGCGGTCCGGTCATCTGACCGGATCGCCCGCGAAGGTCCCTAGGTCATGGCCCGCCTGGCTTCCGATCATCTGGGCATGGATCTGCTGATCGTTGCCGACCGGCGCGATCCGGTGGCGACGCTCCTGGCCGCCGAGGCCAAGCGCCATGATCGCCGGATGGTCGCGATGGAGCATGAAGAGGCGGGCCGTCTCTTCTCCATCGCCGGCGAGGCGCAGGAGACGCGCATCCTTCCCGACCTGCCGATGCTGATACGGCCCACGGCCCCGCCGATCCCCAATCGCGATTCCGATGCGGCCTTCCTCGCCGGCGAAAGCATGGCGACCTTGTGGACGGCGGCCACCCTCGCCCGCTCGCCCGTGCTCAACCGCCCCTCCCATCGTGGCTTCGAGGCGGGCTGGTCTTCGTCCGGCGCCATCACCGAGCGGCGCGCAGGGACCGACATGGCGCCCGAGATCTATGCGCGGGCGCAAACCGACGCCGGGCCGCCCGACCGACGGCCCTGGGCGGTCGAGGATATGCGCGGGCGCACACGGCGCTGGGTCGGCGCCGATACCGGCAACGCGCCCTATCGCGCGCGGCCGGTGATCGAGGACGAAGCCTATGAGAGGGTAATCGTGCTCGAGGGCCAGGCCTGGCGCTGCACCACGCTTTCCCTCGATGGTTTCGATCTCGAGGCCCGAAGCATCGCGATTGCCGGCAATCTGGGGCTGGGTTTCGTCGCCGTGACCTGGGGCCTCGATCCCAAGCTCGAGCAGGCGCGCCTCGCGCGCATCGATCCCTATCCGCGGGTCGACCAGATCATTCCCGTCTGGGAGGATCTCGGACCCGCCTTGATCGCGGCGCTCTCATGCTGACCGCGATCGGCATCGACAGCGATCCGACGCTGGTCCATTTCGTGCAAGCGGCGCTGAACGAGCGGGCCGGGCTGACGCTGCTCAATCTGCGGGCCGCGGTCGAGGGCGAATGGCGTCTGCCGCTGGGGTCGGGCGAGCCGGCCGAATTCACTTTCGGCGGCGAGCATGTATCGCTCGCACCCGGCGACGCGATCTATTGCCGCCTCATCGATCTTTCGCCCGTCCTGCCCGAGCGCGAGACGCGGCGGCGCTGGCGTTCGCTGATCGGCGGCCTCGCCGCCTGGCTCGAGCAGAGCGAGGGCGTCGTGGTCAACCGGCCCGGCCATGCGGCCGACAACAGCGCCAAGCCGCTGCATGAGGCCTGGCTGCGCCAGCAGGGTTTCGCGGTGCCGGCAAGCCTGACCTCGAGCAACGCCACCTTGCTGGCGGCCTTTGCCGGCGACGGGCCCACCATCGTCAAGTCGGTCCAGGGCATCCGCGCCGACACCCGCGCCGTGACGCCGGCTGATTTCACCGGCTTCGTGGCCGCACGCGGGCCGGTGCATCTGCAGCGCCGCGTGATCGGCCGCGATCTGCGCCTCCATGTGGTGGGCAACGAGGTTCACGGCGAATCGATCGAGAGCGACGCGGTCGATTACCGCACCGCGAGTGCGCGGTTTCGCCGTTTCGAGGTGCCGGCGGATCTGGCCGATCTCACCGTGCGGGCCACCCGCGCGGCGGGACTGATCTTCGCCGGCTGGGATTTCAAGCTCGATGATGAGGGGAGGTTCTGGTGTCTGGAAGCGAACCCGATGCCGGGCTACGACGGCTACGACACGCGCGCGAACGGCGCCATATCGCGTTCGTTGGTCGAACGTCTGAAATCTCGCCGCTGATCAAAGACATTCCGCTCTTTGACGCGAAGGAGACCAAGGCACTCTACAAGACCGTGACGGGTCCCTTGCGCAAGCATTGGATCCCGCGCGGCACCACGGGCATCACCGAGTTCTACTCGCTCGGCACCGCGGCCTATCTCGATTACTGCTGCTCGGAGAATCCGATCCAGGACTACATCAAGGGCTCGCCCAAGGCGAACAGGCCGCTCAAACAGGCGCTGGGCGCCATGTATGAACGGGTGCGCGCCGGCATCGAGGCCGAGATCGGCGAGCCCGTCACCCTGACCGACCGTTTCGCGCTCCCCGGGTTCCATATCTTCCTGGGTCAGGCGATCGATCGTGCGTCGGGGGCCCCGGTGCATTTCGACCAGCAATATCAGTATCTGCCCTGGCGCCGGACGCTCGACGGGGTGCCGCCGATCTCCTTCACCATGCCGATCATGCTGCCCAAGGCCGGCGGCGGCCTCGACAACTGGAACGTCACGCCCGACGACGTGACCCGCATGGTCAGGCTCGGCATGGAGCCCAATCTCGATCGGGTCAAGGAAACCAAGTTCAAGAGCTTCCACCCCTACAAGCTGGGCACGCTCTCGCTCCATTCGGGACTGCTGCTGCACCGCCTGGGCCGCGTGCCCAAGATCCGCGACGATGACGAGCGGATCACGCTGCAGGGTCACGGGGTGCGGATCAACGGCACCTGGATCCTGCATTGGTGAGCCCGCCCGACGGATGCGTCACTTCTCGACATAGAGCGCCGGCAGCTCCGACTTGAAATCGCCAAGCTTGGGCGCGTCGTTGATCATGATGTAGGGGCTGTAGGGATTATGCACCGCGTAATCCTGGTGATAGTCCTCGGCCGGGTAGAAGGCCTTGAGCGGCACCACCTTGGTCACGATCGGCGACGGATAGTTCCCGGCCGCGTTCAACTGGGCGATATAGGCCTCGGCGATCTTCTGCTGGTCGGCATCGGCATAGAAGATCGAGGAGCGGTACTGGGTGCCTTCGTCGGGACCCTGGCGATCGAGCTCGGTCGGGTTGTGGGCGACCGAGAAGTAGACCTTCAAGATCTCGCCATAGGTGACCTTCGAGGGATCGAACTCGATCTGCACCGATTCCGCATGGCCGGTCGTGCCTGAGCTCACCACCTCATACTCCGCGGTCGAAGCCTCGCCACCGGAATAGCCGGCGGTCACATGCTCGACGCCCTTGAGATGCTCGAACACGAGCTGCATCCCCCAGAAGCAGCCGCCGGCAAGGACCGCCGTCTGCTTGCCGGACGACGAGGCCAGGGGCGCATCGACGGCCGGATCGGGAATCGGCACGCCGGCATCCGCATGATGGATTGTCTGGCCGATGGCCAGACCCAGCAGCAGCACGGCACAGCCGCCGGCGATCTTCTGCTGGTCGGCATCGGCATAGAAGATCGAGGAGCGGTACTGGGTGCCTTCGTCGGGACCCTGGCGATCGAGCTCGG
>NZ_JBOHKS010000199.1:0-6887 GCF_050729195.1 Hypericibacter sp. | reverse complement strand
GAGCACGATCCTCCGCCAAGCGATCCATCCGCTCTATCTACAGATCTACGCTGCCGTCAAACGCGGCGAGCATGAGCAGATCATGAGCGAGATCATCCCGCGGGAGTACGCCTGGTATTTGTGAGGGCGGCGGATGATGTCCGCGGTCGCCCTACAGCCGCCCCAGCCGCTCGATCAGCAGATCGAAGATCCGCGGCGCATCCGCGTCCTCGAAGGCTTCGACGTTGGCGGGGCCACCCCAGAGGCCGCGCCAGTCGGGGACCGTCATGCCGATCGTGAGCGGGCTTCCGGTCTCCACCTTGATCGCGAGGCGCGAGCCGCGGAAGAGCGTCGGATCGAGCAGCCAGGCGATGGTGCAGGCGTCATGGAGCGGCGCGCCAAGGCCGCCTTCAGCCATGGCCTCGGTGCCGAGATAGAAATCCATCAGATCGGCGACGGTGCGCGCGGCGGCACTCTTCGAGGCCCGCAGGCGATCCACATGCTCCTGGCGCGCCCGTATCTTCCAGGTGACGTCCAGCGGAAAGAGCGCGATCTCGATGCCGCTGGCGAAGACGATCTCGGCGGCATGGGGATCGACGAAGACATTGAACTCCGCGGCCGGAGTCATGTTGCCGCCCGCGCGCAGCGACCCGCCCATGACGACGAGCTTCGCGATCTTATTCGCGATCTTGGGCTCCCGGCGCAGGGCCATCGCGATATTAGTCAGGGGCGCAATCGCGGCGATGACGGTGGCGCGATCGCCGCGGGCCATCAGGGTCTCGACCAGCCAATCGACCGCGTGCTGCGGCTGCAGCTTCATCCGCGGCTCGGGAAGATGCGCGCCGTCGAGGCCCGACTCCCCATGGATCTCCGGCGAATAATAAGGCTGGTTGAGGAGCGGCCGCTCGCAGCCGGCAAAGACCGGCACGTCGCTGCGCTTCGCCAGCTCGCAGATCCGCAACGCGTTTCGCGCGGTCAGGGGCGCCGCCACATTGCCGGCCACCGTCGTCAGGCCCAACACCTCCAACTCCGGCGAGGCCAGGGCCAGGAGAATGGCGATGCAGTCGTCCTGGCCGGGATCGGTATCGATGATGAGCGGCAGTGCCATGGATGCGGGTCTCTCCCTTCGTCGGCGCCCTCCACTCTAACGAACCGGTAAGGCTGCGGCCAGTTCGCCACCGCGCCCGACCCGTGCTAAGACGGCGCCCTCGGGAGCCGACGATCGTCGAGGCGAAGGAAGATGGGACGGATCAATCATTTTGCCGTGCTGCTGGCGGTGCTGCTGCAACAAGTGCTGGGCTTCGCCTGGTATCATTTCCTGTTCGGGCCGGCCTGGCTCGCCGGCCTCGGCATGACACCGGAGCAGATGCAGGGGCGCAGCTGGCGATTCGCCGTCTCCATGGGCTGCGGCCTGGTCTCGGCTTATGGGCTGGCCTGGCTCCTGGAGGCCACAGGACGGCGCGGCCTGGCGCAAGGCCTCGTGATGGGACTCTTCACCGGCATCGCCTTCGCCGGCAGCGCGGTCCTGCTGCACTATGCCTTCATTCCCGCGGCGTGGCCCGCCGCCTGGATCGATACCGGCGTCACGATTGCCGCCGCGGCCCTGACGGGCGCCGTGCTGGGGCTCTGGCCGAAGCGCAGCCGCTAGGGCCCTTCAGGGCATCACGCTGCCGCCATTGGGACCGAAGGCTTGGCCGGTGACGAAGCTGGCGCCCGGTCCCGCCAGGAACAGCGCGACGCTCGCGATCTCGGCGGGCTTGCCCACGCGGCCCAGGGGGATCTGCTCTTCCTTGGCCCGCCATTCAGGGCTCATCTGATCGAGCGCCAGCATCTCGGTATCGACCGGCCCCGGCGCGATCGCATTGACCAGCACATGCGGCCCGAATTCCCGCGCCCAGGCCCGTGTGAAGCCCAGCACGCCCGACTTGGAGGCCGAATAAACCGAGAATTTCTCGCGTGGCCCGAAGCCCAGATCGGAAGCGATGTTGATGAGCCGGCCCGACTTCTGGATGCTCATCCGGCGGAGCGCGGCGCGGCCGACCAGGAAACAGCCGCGCAGATTGACGCCCATGACGCGCTCATAATCGGCCAGGCTCGTCTCCAGGAGCGGCTTCTCGAGGATGACGCCAGCATTGCTGACGACGATATCGATCCCGTCCATCCGCTCGATCGCGTCGTGAAACAAGGTCTCCACCTGAGCCTCGCTGGCGACGTCGCAGGAAAAATCAAGGGCGAGGCCGCCTGCAGCCGTGATCGCCCTTGCGGTCTCGGCGCAGTCGCGGATATCGGCAACCGCCACAAGCGCGCCCTCGGCCGCCAGCGCTTCCGCGATCGCACGCCCGATGCCGCGCATCGCGCCGGTGACAAGTGCCGTCTTTCCATTCAGCTGGCCCATCTGGCCCCTCATCCCGCCGTGATCAGTGCGGCTTCGCTAATTTGCGCCTCTTCCCGGATGATCGCCAGGATCTCGCGGCGCAGATCGAGGAACGGCCGGCTTTCCCGGCTGTCCAATGTCCTCTCGCCCGGCACCCGCTCTGCCACCTTGATATCGCGAATGAGCCGCGCCGGCCGCGCGGAAAACACCACGATGCGATCGGCAAGGAAAATCGCCTCGTCGACATCGTGGGTCACGAAGATCACGGTTTTGCGCTCGGCGCGCCGGATGTCGAGCAACTGAACCTGAAGCCGCTCGCGCGTCTGCGCATCGAGGGCGCCGAACGGCTCGTCCATCAGCAGGACCTGCGGGTTGGCCGCCAGAGTGCGCGCGATCGCCACCCGCTGGCGCATGCCGCCCGAGACCTTGCTGACATAGAAGTCGGCGTAGGCGGTGAGCCCGACGAGCTCGAGATAATGGCGTGCGATCCGGTCCGCCTCGACTTCGGAAACATCGTCGCGATAATTGAGCCCGAAGCGGATGTTCTTGAGGACGGTGAGCCAGGGAAAGGATGAGTAGGACTGGAACACCATTCCCTTCGCCCGGCTCGGACCCGTCACCGACTCGCCGGCCAGCCGGATCTGGCCTTCGCTCGGATGGTCGAGGCCGCCCACCATCCGCATCAAGGTGGTCTTGCCACAGCCCGAGGGGCCCAGAAACACGACGAACTCCCCCTCCCCGATTGTCAACGACACGTCGTCGATGACGGACACCGGCCCTGCATCCGAGCCGAAAGCCTTCGACACCTGTTCGATGGCAATAAACGGCGTCATGGCGCTCACGACCCCAGATACCGGAAGGCCTTGCGGTGAAGCCAGCGGATGAGCTGGTCCGTCACCAGGCCGATGATGCCGATGGCCAGGATGCCGGCGAAGACTTCGGGTGTCTTCACATAGCGTTTGGCCGCCCAGATCACATAGCCGATGCCCGAATTGGCGGCGACGATCTCGGCGATGATGAGATAGGTCCAGCACCAGCCCAGCGTGATCCGCAGATTGTCGACCATGCTGGGCAGCATGGCCGGCAGCAGGATGTCGCGCATCAATTCGCGGTCATTGGCCCCGAGGGTCCGGCCGGTCTCGACATACTCCCTGGGCACGCGCCGGGCATCGTCGGCGATCAGCAGGACGAGCTGGAAGAAGGTGCCGAGCCAGAGCAGCGTGATCTTCGACATCTCGCCGATCCCCAGCCAGATGAGGGTCAGGGGTACCAGCGCCGGCACCGGAAGATAGCGGATGAAATCGATCACCGGCTCGGTCACGGCGCCGACGATCCGATAGGAACTCATCAGGATGCCGATCGGAATCGCCATCAGCGCCGAGACGATGAAAGCGACCCAGACGCGGAAGATCGAGATGCCGATATCCGCGGCAAAGTTCTGGCCGGTGAAAAGACGATAGACCGCCCGGAGAACGATGAGCGGCGACGGCAGAAACTGCGGCGTGATCCAGCCCAGCTCCGCCACCGCCGTCCAGGCGAGCAGAATGGCCACAAAACTGACGATGCCGATGGCCAGCTCGACATCGGGCCGCGCCTTGCCGCGGAAACGGAACAGGGCGCGCCACCGGCTTTCGGCCGCCGGACCGGGTTTCCGACGCCGCTCAGGCTCGGTCATTGGATCTCGCCTCGGCCCCAACCAACCCCGGCATCCGGTCTGGATGCCGGGGTTGGGCGCCCTTATTGAGCACGCGACTTCCAGACCTGGGTGATGATGCTGTTGTCGATCTGCTTGTCCGCCTCGAGCTTGATGTCCGCAGCACCATTCTCGATGTTGAGCTGCATGATCTCGGCGAAGATGTCATGGAGCTTGCCGGGCTTGCCGTCCGTGCCCATCAGCTCGACCGACCCGTCGAGGCCGATATAGTTGATGTTGACGATGGTTTCCTTGAACTCCTCCGGGGACAGCTTGAATTGCGCCGCCATGATGGCGATCGCCTTCTCCGGTTCCTTGCCGATGTAATCGATCGCCCGGTAGATCGCCCGGAGGAACTTCACATATTTCTCCGGCTGGCTCTTCAGATTGTCGGTCCGTGCGATGATCGTGTCGGTGATCAGATGCGGATACTCACGCGAGGAGACGATGACATAGGCGCCACGATCTTTATGGGCCTGGACCGCCTGCGTCAGCACCGGCTCGTAAGCGCCGACGGCCGAGACGCCGGGGTCGGCGAAGATGGCGCCCGCATCCTGGGATGCGATATCGACCCGGTTGAGGGAGTCGAAGGTCAGGTTGCATTTGCTCTTCATCGCCATCTGCAGGATGAGTGTCGCCGGCAGATTGGGTTCGGTCGCGACCGTCTTGCCCTTCAGATCGCAGACCGACTTGATCGAGCCGTCGGCCACGACGCCGTCGCCGCCGTTCGATTCATCGATCGTGCCGATGATGATGCCCTGCATCTCGGGCGTGCGCGGCCGGCCCTGATACTCGCCGACACTGCGCAGATAGCAGTCGATATCGCCGCGCTCCATGGCGGCGTAGGCGTTGCTGATATCGTCGTCGATGATCTCGTTGACGGTGATGCCCTCGTCCTTGAAATAGCCGAGCTCGTTCGCCAGATGGACCGGCCCGAATCCGACCCAGAATGGATAGGCGCAATCCAGATGATCGGGACCGGCGGCCTGGGCCGGCCGGCTGGCGAACGCGCCCGTCATGGCAACGCCCGCCAGCAAGGTCAGTGCTATCAAGAATTTGCGCATGGTTTCCCTCCCTGAATGTCCTTGTTGGACTTGGGCCATGCGCCGGTTGCGCCCGGCGCCGCCCCTAGACTGACAAATAAAACCTCGATCGTTCAGCGGCCCTTGCCGCTGGCCTTTGCCTTTCCTTTGCCGCCGCCGAACTCCTTGCGGACGGCCGCCGCGATATCGCGGCGATATTGCTGGGCCATGAGAACGCCCTTCTCGCGCGTGGCGCCCTTGGCCGAAACCAGGGCGCCCGAGCTCGGGACCCAATGGGCATGCGCGGGATACATATCGTAGGGCGGAAATTCGGCGCCCGGGTTGTCAGGGATCTTGTCGATCCGAACCATCTCCGGGTGGTAATGCAGCATCAGCGAGGTTTCCATCACCGCCGCATGCTCCAGCGCCACGCCGGGGAAGCCGTCCGGGAAGACCTTGGCCAATGTCTCCGGCGTGCAGAAATCCCAATATTCGAGCCGCATGATCCGCACGCCCTGGTCGCCCACCTCGCGCATCGCCTGATCGATGCCCTCGCTGACGAACCATTGGTTCTCATAATGCCCGACGATGAAGCAGAGCTTGCGCGCGCCATGGCGCACCAGCTCGCGAACCACGTCGCGCACGATCGAGACGACCGTGGCGCCGTCGAGATTGATGGTGCCGGGGAAATGCGGGCCGCCGCCGGATTTGGTGTAGGAGCGATAGCCCATGGTCAGGGTGGGGCCGACGATCCCGCCGACCTCCTCCGCAACCTCGCGTGCAATGTCTGTCGGCAGCATCGCATCGACCGAGAGCGGCAGATGCGGACCATGCTGCTCCATGGCGCCGCAGGGCACGAACAAGACCGGGTTCGCCTTCATCTTCTGGCCGAATTCGGGCCAGGCCATCTCGCTCATCAGCACGGTCTCGGTCCGGGCCTTGGCCATGTCGCTCTCCCTTAAGCGCTTCGGCGCTATTTCTTCTTGCCTTTGCGCCGACGGCCGACGCCATCGGCCAACAGGCACAAGATCTCGAACATGATGGTCGCGCCGACTAGCGCCGTGTTGCCCGACGGATCGAAAGGCGGCGACACTTCGACGACGTCGCCACCGATCAGATCAAGGCCCTGAAGTCCGCGCAGCACATGCTGCGCCTCGAGCGTGGTCATGCCGCCGATCTCCGGCGTGCCGGTGCCGGGCGCATAGACCGGGTCAAGCCCATCCACGTCGAAACTGACATAGGTCGGCCCCCGTCCCGCCACGCGGCGCGCTTCCTTCACTACCTTCTCGACGCCGAGCTTGGTGAACTCCTCCATATAGATGACGCGCATCCCGGAGCTCTCGGCGAACTCCATATCGTCGGCGCTGTAGATCGAGCCGCGGATGCCGATCTGCACCACGCGCTTGGGGTCCAGCAGCCCCTCCTCGACCGCACGCCGGAAGGGCGTGCCGTGGGTGTACATGTTGTCGCCGAAATAGCGATCGTTGGTGTCGGAATGGGCGTCGAAATGGATCATGCCGATCGGGCGCTTGGCGGCGATCGCGCGGAAGATCGGCAGGGTCACCAGGTGATCGCCGCCGGCCGAGAGCGGGATGCAGCCACCGGCATGGACCTTGGCGAAGAACTTCTCGATCCGTGCCAGGCTGTCCATGAGATCGATGGGATTGACCGGTGCGTCGCCCAGATCGGCCACGCGGGCGAGCTCATAGGGGGCGATCCGGCTCACATGATGAACCTTGCGCATGAAGCTCGACATGTTGCGGATCTCGCGCGGGCCATGCCGGGCGCCCGCCCGGTTGGTGGTGCCGCCGTCCCAGGG
>NZ_JBOHKS010000198.1:0-17445 GCF_050729195.1 Hypericibacter sp. | reverse complement strand
GCGCCGGACAAGATCAAGGGCGCGGCCTGACCGATTCCAGACCAGTCTGAAGGCGCCGGCGCTGCGGCCTTTTCCCGCGCCTCCTGCGCCTGACGGCGAAACGGCGCCAGGGCGCTTGAGGTCCGGCGCCAGCGCCCGCTAAATTCCCCCGCCCAACGAATTTGAGGAGCAGGAGCTTCGATGAAATCGCATGCGAGAGTGGTGGTCGTCGGCGGTGGCGTGATGGGGGTAGGGCTGCTCTACCACCTGGCGCTCGAAGGCTGGTCCGACGTGGTGCTGGTGGAGAAGGGCGAGTTGACCTCGGGCTCGACCTGGCATGCGGCGGGCCAATGCCCGCATTTCAACAGCTCGCTCAACATGACCAAGGTGCATGTCTATGGCACCCAGCTCTATCCGCAGCTCGAAAAGCTGACCGGGCAGGCGGTGAGCTGGCATGGCTGCGGGGGCTTGCGCATCGCCACCACCGACGAAGAAGTGAATTGGCTGAAGCAGGTCTATGGCCTCTCGAAGCTCGCCAATTACGAGGCCCATATCATCGGGCCGAACGAGATCAAGGAACATCACCCCTTCCTCAACACCGACGGCATCAAGGCCGCCTTCCTGACCGTCACCGACGGCCATGTGGCGCCGGCCGACATCACCAACGCGATGGCCGCGGGTGCGCGCAAGCTCGGCGCCGAGATCTATCGCCGCACGCTCGTGACCGACATCAAGCTGCTGAAGACCGGTGAATGGCAGGTCATCACCGACAAGGGCAACATCACCTGCGAGCATGTGGTGAACTCGGCCGGCTCCTATTGCGACGTGGTCGGCTCCTGGACCGGGCACAACGTGCCGATTGCCAACATGCTGCATCACTACATGATCACCGAGCCCCTCAAGGAGCTGATCGCGCTCGAGAAGGAATTGCCGGTGGTGCGCGATCCCTATTCGCACGCCTACCTGCGCGAGGAGACCCATGGCGTGCTGGTCGGCCCCTATGAGACGGCAACCGCCCATGTCTGCTGGGACGGCAAGCCGCCGGCCTGGGACTTCGAGAGCGAGCTGATCGCACCCGAGCTCGACCGCCTCACCCCCTGGCTCGAGAAGGCGGCCGAGCGCTTTCCGCTCTTCGGCGAGGCCGGCCTCAAATCGATCATCTCCGGCGCCATCACCCACACGCCCGACGGCGTCTATCTCTCCGGCCCCGCGCATGGGCCGAAGAATTACTGGATGCATTGCGGCGCTTCGATCGGCATCTGCCAGGGCGGCGGGGCCGGGAAGTATCTGGCGCAATGGATGGTGCATGGTCAGGCCGAGATCAATATGCGCGAGTTCGATCCGCGCCGCTTCGGCAACTGGGCGACCAAGGACTACACCACCGAGGTCTCCATCGCCGACTATCACCATATGTATTACTGCTACAAGCCGGCCGAGCAGCATCAGGTCGGTCGGGGCCTGCGCAAATCGGCGATCCACGACAAGCTCGCGGCCGCCGGCGCGCAGTTCAGCCAGATCTTCGGCTGGGAGCGCGCGCGCTGGTACGACAAGAGCGGGAAGGGCGAGACCTATTCCTTCAAGCGCTCCAATTGGTGGGATGCGGTCAAGGCCGAATGCAAGGCCGTGCGCGAGCGCGTCGGTCTGATGGATCTCTCGACCTTCAGCAAGTTCGACGTGAGGGGCGCGGACGCCCATGCCTTCCTCGAGCGGATCTGCGCCAACAAGATCCCGGCCAAGGATGGCGGCATCATGCTGGGCCATCTCCTCAACGAGAACGGCTTCATCGAGAGCGAGATCACGGTCACGCGCCTCGCGCCCGATCACTTCTATGTGCTCTCGGCCGCGGCGGCGCAACTCTATGACACGGACCAGCTGCGCTGGCGCTTGAAGCTCAACGAACGCGTCACCATTGCCGACATCACCGACGATTTCGGCGTGCTGGTGCTGGCAGGACCGAAGGCGCGTGACGTGCTGGCGGCCTGCACCAAGACTGACCTCACCAACGCTTCCTTCCGCTGGCTGACCGGCAAGGAGATCGAGGTTGCGGGCGTGAAGGGCGCCGACGCCCATGCCTTCCTCGACCGGATCTGCGCCAACAAGATCCCGGCCAAGGATGGCGGCATTATGCTCGGTCATCTCCTCAACGAGAACGGCTTCATCGAGAGCGAGATCACGGTCACGCGCCTGGCGCCCGATCATTTCTATGTGCTCTCGGCCGCGGCCGCCCAGCTCTATGACATGGACCAGCTGAGCTGGCGCATGAAGCCGAATGAGCGCGTCACGATCACCGACATCACCGACGATTTCGGCGTGCTGGTGCTGGCGGGACCGAAAGCGCGCGACGTGTTGGCGGCCTGCACCAAGTCGGACCTCACCAACGCCTCCTTCCGCTGGCTGACGGGCAAGGAGATCGAGGTCGCGGGCGTGAAGGGCGTGCGGGCCCTGCGCGTCAACTATGTCGGCGAGCTGGGTTGGGAGCTGCATGTGCCGATGAAGTCGCTGCCGACGGTGTTCGACGCGGTGATGAAGGCCGGCGCCGCCCACGGCATCCAGCTCTTCGGCACCTATGCGATGAACTCGCTGCGGATGGAGAAGGCCTATCGCGGCTGGGGCTCGGAGCTGACCAACGAGGTCACGCTCATCGAAGGCGACATGGAACGCTTCACCAACCTCGACAAGGATTTCATCGGCAAGGCCGCCACCCTGCGCTCGAAGCAGCAGGGGGCCCGCATCAAGCTCGTCTATATGACGGTCGAGGCGGCCAACTCCGACTGCTATGGCAACGAGCCGATCTATCAGGGCGACAAGGTTGTCGGCATCACGACCGGCGGCGCCTATGGCCATGCGATCCAGCAGTCGCTGACCTTCGCCTATGTCGACCCGAAGCTGGCCCAGGACGGCCAGGCCTTCGAGATCCTGATGCAGGGCGAGCGCCGCAAGGCGCGGATCGTGCCGCAACCCGCCTGGGACCCGAAGAACGAGCGGTTGCGGGCGTAGGGAGCTGACAAGACACGGTGGTCATCCCCGCGAAAGCGGGGACCCATCTTGATCCAGCCGCCTAAAGCCAGAATGGCCTTCCGCTTTCGCGGGGATGACCATCGAGTATGGGCGTGTAAATCGCAGTCGGCGTTCGTCCTATACGGGTTGCATCTCCTTGGCCACGGCCGCAATATCGCAGTATGCGATATAAATTCATCGATAGAGCGGCGCGCGACATCGTGGTTGGAACTGCCATTTTGTTGATTCAGGGCAGAGTCCGCGTCGTCGACGCCTCATCGTTTCTCATGATGCATCTGCGGGAGAGTGACGATCCGCAGGTCGAGGATGCCTTGCGATTCTTCGTTGCCGTTGATTCGGATATGATGGATCTCTCGGCTGAGACCCTTCCTTACATGACGAAGAGCTTGGCCGAGGAAACGATCCGCAGGATCGACAAATTGGAAATGTCCTGCCGAGAGCAGGCGCATCAAGCGGCCGCGAAATTCATTGCCATCTTCGATAACGAAGAGCTCGCAAAACGAGTTGCCCGAATCCTGAACGAAGCATGGGATCCGGCAGGTGTTAGCAATTTGCCGTCCGGCAGGGGGTTCTACGATGAGTATGTGTCGGAAATCCGCGAGCTGTTGCGGGTCGAGGCGACTGAGCGCGAGCTTGTGGATCATTTGCTCCGTATCGAGGACGGCACCCTGAAGTTCCCCATCGACCGCCCGCGCGCGCTTAACGTCGCACGGCTCCTGATCGAGAGCGCAGCGGAGTTCCGCCTGCGGCCATCAGCCAACCTGGGATAGAGCAGCTACTCCATGGTTATCGCCGCGAAAGCGGGGACCCGTGCTGATCCAGCCCCCCGAGCTTCGGCATGGGGCCCCGCTTTCGCGGGGGTGACATGGGGGCGGAACGTCGTCCTAAACCACGAACGCCCAGGGCTTGCGACCGAGTATGCGGCGGACGATCGGCTCGAAGGCGTCGATCGGCATGGTCTCGTAGTTCGGATCGAACGAGTTCTGGTCGTAATTATGGCACCAGGACGCGACGCGTTCGAACAGCGGGTGGCCGCGATATTGTTCGCGCGCGTTGCGGTCGCCGCCGACATGATGGAAGAAGTAGTAGCCCTGGAAGATGCCGTGATGCTTGACCAGCCAGTGATTGTCCTTGGAGATGTAGGGCTGGAGGATCGCGGCGGCGAGATCGGAATGGTTCTCCGGGGCCATGATGTCGCCGACATCGTGGAGCAGGGCGATCGCGACCACTTCCTCGTCCTCGCCGGCGCGGAAGGCGCGCGTGGCGGTCTGGAGCGAATGCTCATAGCGGTCGATCTTGTAACCGAGCTTGTCGCCGCCGAGACGCTTCAGCTGCGACAGCAATTCGTCCGGAAGGTGCTGGCTATGTTTTTGAAACCGGCGGTCGAGGAGCTGATATTCCTCAAAGGTGCCGTTTTCCATCCGGATGAAGTCGACCGTCTCTTCCATCATGCCCTCTCCTTCATGGCCGCAGTCGGCCCCCGGGATTGGTGGGGCACGAGGCGGCAAATGGCAGCTTAGCTTATCATGAGCGACCCCGGTTTCTCCAAGAGCCCTAATTGGTCCAAGAGCTTAGCCGTGGCGTTGGCGGCCCGCGGGCTGATTCTCCGCGGCGGCTTCCAGCCGGCGGAGGAGGACGGGCTGCCGGCGCTGGCCGACGGCCGGCCGGTCCGGCAGCTGATGCTGGTCGGCAATGCCGGTCCGGCCTTATGGCGCGCCTTCAACCAGGCGCCCGAGGCCCGGGACGGCGAGCCTCATCCGCTCAATCGCTGGACCCGGAGGGTTATCGACGAAATCGCAACCAGTTTCGGCGCTACCGCGCTCTATCCCTTTGAAATCCGGCCCGCCTGGCCGTTCCAGCGCTGGGCGCAATGGGCCGAGCCGGTGTTCCCGTCGCCGCTGGGGCTGCTGATCCACCCCGAGTTCGGGCTCTGGCATGCCTATCGGGCGGCCCTCCTCTTTGCCGAGCCGCGCTCGCTGGCGCCGCCGGCACGGGCCACTCATCCTTGTGAGATCTGTGCCGAAAAACCCTGCCTGAGTGCCTGTCCTGTCGAAGCCTTCAAGCCGGCCGAGGGCGCCGTCCGCTATGACGTGCCGGCCTGCCTTAACCACATCGAAGGACCCGCCGGGCATGATTGCCTCGAGGCGGGCTGTCGCGCACGGCGGGCCTGTCCGGTCGGTGCCGAATGGCGCTCCGAGCCGGCGCAGGCCGGGTTCCACATGCGGGCCTTCCTGCGCGCCGGACGAGGCCACTAGAGAGGACCGGCGATTGACGACTCGGGTCCGGCGACCCCAGCATGGCGCCGGCCTTGCGGGCGGCGTGCAGATCCGCGACGGATCGAGTGGCGAAGGGCGAAAAATGAGCAAACGGATTTTGATGGTGGTCCATAGCGAGTGGCGCGAGAAACGGATCGCGCCCCATCTGGCCGCCCATGGTTACGAGGTCGAATGCCGCTGCCCGGCCCAGGGCGATCGCCTGCCGGAAATTCTGGACGACTATTCCGGCGTCATCGTGCTGGGCGGCGTACAGAGCGCCAACGATGCCGACAGCGTCGATTATATGCGCCATGAGCTCGATTGGATCCGGCGCTGGGTCGAGGAAGGCCGGCGCTATCTGGGCATCTGCCTCGGCGGCCAATTGCTGGCACGCGCGCTGGGTGCGACAGTCAAGACGCATCCGCAAGGCTTGCACGAGATCGGCTATTGGCCGATCGAACCGACGAAGGAGTCGGGCGATCTCTTCGCCGGCCTCGGCCATGTCTATCACTGGCACAAGGAAGGCTTCGAGCTGCCGCCGGGCGCCGAGCTGCTCGCGCGCGGCGCGCGCTTTCCCCATCAGGCTTTCCGCTGGGGCCAGGCCTATGGTCTGCAGTTCCATCCCGAAGTGACCGGCGAGGACGCGCGCGGCTGGTTGGAGGAGACCGCCGACTACGAGACGCGTCCTGGCGGGCAGCCGCGCGATCTGCTTCTGGCCAGCATCGAGAAATACGATCCTGCGCTGGGTCGCTGGACCTTGCGCTTCATCGACCGCTGGATCGGCGAGACACTGGCCGATTCAGAACCGGCTTCTGTGTCTAATGTTGCAGCGCCACGCGTCGCCCATGGCTGAGAGCCGCGCCGACGCTGGTTGAACAACCCATCATCACCTGTCGAATCCGCGGCGGCGGTTTGCCGCTTGTGTGTCTTCGAGCCGCTGTTGTATAGGCCTTTCGCTCGTTATCTGCTTGGATCGATAAGGGGGACCCTCTTGCGCCTCGTTCTAGCGATTTGCGCGTTGAGCTGCGCGCTCGTCTTCGCCGGATCTGCATTCGCAGACTCTTCCGCCACCGACCCGACCGCCGTCCAGGTCGCGCAGAACAGCCAGTTCGCGAATCTCCTGGGCCAGAGCTCCTACAAGGAACTGCCGGTCGAGACGCCGAAGCCTGCGGATTCAACCGGCACCCTGAAGGTGACGGCTGTCATCGCGCAAGGCGCCTTCAAGAATCTCGCCGATCCGATCCAATGGACGGTGGTGCGCGTGGCGACCGGCGGCGTTCCGCAGGCGATCGTCGCGCGCGACAAGAAACCCGAGCCGACCTTCAAGCTGCCGCCCGGTAAATACATCGTCGAGGGCATCTGGAAGGCGATCGTCGTCCAGCGCGACATCGAGGTGCCGGCGGGCAAGCCGGTTAAACTCGTGTTCAACTACAATTCCGGCACCGTCAGCATGAAGATGATCCCCTATACCGGCGGTGCGCCGATCACGACCGCCGTGCAGTGGGAGCTCTACATCCTGCGCAAGGGCGCGGGCGCCAATCTTCAGGAGAGCGACCGCCTGTTCATGGTGGTGGCGCCGACCCAGCAATTCTCGCTGCCCGAGGGCAGCTATGTCGTGCGCGCAAGCTATGGCGGCACCTCGGCCGACCTGGTGATGCCGATCCAAGCGGGCAGCGTCTACAAATACACGATCAATCTCTACTCGGCGAAGGTCACCTTCAACGCGCCGAACACGGACCAGGCCACGAGCTGGCAGATCCTGCGCGCCAAGCCCGACACTGACGGGAACCGCCGCATGGTCGCGAGCCAGACCGGCGCTGCACCGACCTTCCTGCTGCGCGAGGGCAAATACGTCGTCCGTGTGTCCAACGGCAAGGCGACGGCCGAGCAGCCCTTCGAGGTGAAGGCCGCCAAGAACACCACCGTCAAGGTCAAGCTCGCGGCGAAGTGACTCTCGCTTCGCCGTCGGCACTGCCTCGGGCCGAGGGTCGGCCTCCGATCCGGCGGTGACCCTCGCGCAGGCGTTTTGCAAGTCTGCAGGCGTTCGAGGGCTGGACGACCGAGGCGATTACTGCCGTCGCATGTTGTCCATGATGATCACTGGATAGGCGCAGCATCGGGGCGCCGAGATGGCGAACAGCACGGTGGCGACAACCTCGTGATTGGTGAGCTTGCTTCTTGCCGGCGCTCCGTGTGCGTCGTGCCTATCCGGTTCCAGCGGATCCGTGTCGTCGAAATCCGGCGGATAGATCGCCGCAACCCGGATAGCCTGATCCTTCAGTTCGTGGCGTAGCGCATCGCTGAAGCCGGATTGGCCGTGCTTTGCGGCATGGAACGCAGCCGATGCGCCGTCGAAATCCCACCCGGCCCATCCCGCCGTCGAAACAATCGTGATGATGTCGGCGGCGCTGGATTGTCTGAGGCCCGGCAACAATCCCTTGGTCACGAGAATCGTGCCGGTGACGGCCGCTGCAATGGTGGCAGCGATATCTGCCTCCGCGAGCTCGGCAATGTTGCCTGGCAGCCAGGGTGCGGCATTATTGACGAGCACATCGATCGCCGGGGCTGCGGCCAACACGACCCCGCATGCTTCCTTGATGCTCTCCGGCTGCGCCAGGTCACACGGCACGACCGGGGAGTCGCGTCCCGTGCGCAGTCTGATGGCGTCGGCGACAGCATGCAGCGCTGGCGGATTGCGCCCCAGGAGAACGACGTCGGCGCCATGATCGGCTGCCGTGATCGAAAGCGCCCGGCCCAATCCACGGCCGGCACCTGTAATGACGATGCGTCGTCCGGATAAGTTCGGATCTGATGTCATGGCCCGATTATACGCGCCTCGCCGATCTCCGGCAGGAAGAATGGCAGATCGACATCGGGCAGGTCCATGCCGCGCTGCTGCAGCACCGCAAAGATCTGTCCACGATGATGGGTCTGGTGATTGAACAGGCCCGACAGCAGGTCGCGGACCCGCGCCTCGAAATGCCGGTCGCGCTTGATGGTCGAGAAACGGACCAGCGCCTCGATCCTGTCGTCCGCCATCTCGTCGAGGAGGACGATCAATCCCCGATCCTCCGCCTCGCGCGCGGCCCGCAGCGAAGCGAAATCCTCGAACAGGATCTGGTCGAGCGAAGAGATGCCATGATCGGTACCGGTAACGCGGCCGATCCAGAGGCGGTCCACCACCAGCAGATGATTGAGCGTGTGGTGGATCGAATGGAAGAAGATTCCGGTGTCCGCGCGATAGGCTTCCTCGTCGAGCGTCGCCACCTTGTCATAGAGCTGACGGTTGACCCATTGGTTGAAGCGGGCCATCAGGGGGAAATGTCTCATGCCGTGACTCCGGAATGGCGAAGGCGTGGGTGCGCATCCGCGCGACCCGAAACCCCAGGCTAACCTCGGCGCGGCATCGCGAACGCTGATTTTTTTTCAAGTTGCATGTGAGCCCGGCGCAATTTTGCGCCGCAACGCCGAACGCGATATCGGGCGCGGATCGGCTTATGCGGAAGGCGCCCCCAGCGCCTGCTCGATGGCGTCGGTGAGCTTCGCGTCCGAGGGCTTGACGGTGCTGGTGAACCAGGCCGCCAGCTTGCCGTCGCGCCCGATCAGGATCTTGTGGAAGTTCCATTTGGGCGCCCCTTGCGGGCCGGTCTGATCGAGGGCCCAGCGATAGATCGGGTGCGCGCTCTCTCCGATCACGGTCTGCTTGGCCATGATCGGGAAGCCGATCCCATAGGTGGTCTCGCAGAAGCGCTTGATCTGGCTGTCGGGGTCGGGTTCCTGCGCGCCGAAATCGTTGGCCGGCACGCCCAGCACGGTGAGGCCGCGATCGCGATAACGCTGCCAGAGCGCCTCGAGGCCGCGATATTGCGGGGTGAAGCCGCAATAGGAGGCGGTGTTGACCAGCAGCACGACCCTGCCGCGGAACATCTCCGGCTTGAAGGCGATGCCTTCGACCGAGGGGAGCGGGACCTTGCCCCAATCGACGGGCGTGGGATGGGCTGAGGTGGTGGTGCCTTGGCCGCCGGTAATGCTGGTCATGATCATGCCTGCGAGCGAAAGGAGATGACGGGGCTTCATACGGCCCCATTATAAACGCGAACGCGGTTTGCGGCGTGGCTTCCTTTGGGGCGAGGGCGCAGGTTTGGCCGGTTCGACCGTCTCGACCCGGTAGCTGCAGCGCCGCTCCCCGGCGGCGAGCCCGTCGCCGCTGACGAGATGCTGCATCCGCTCGACCTTGGCACCAGGCCCCAGGACCGCGCGAAAGAGTTGCAGCTCCGAGCGGCAGAATCCCTGACAGGCAGTGGCAGCGGCGCAGATCGGACAGTGATGCTCGATCAGCAGCAGGCTGCCGTCGGCCTCCTCGCGGATCTCAGCCATGTAGCCTTCGCGGGTTCGTTCCTGCGCGAGGCGCTGCAGTTTCGCCGGGACATCTTCGGCCGTTGCGAGGGCCGCCTGATAGCGCCGATGCTGCTCGGTCTCGCGCGCCGCGATCAGCCGGTCGAGCGCCTTCGCGCCCAGCTTGCTGCGAATCGTTTCAATGAGCTCGACCGCGAGCCGGTCATGGCCATCGGGGAACTCGGCGTGACCCGCCTCGCTCAGGGACCAGTTGAGGCCTGGCCGGCCGACGGCGCCCCTGGCCTGGCCGGTCTGGACCAACCCCGCCTCGCGCAAGGTCTCGAGCCGCTGCCGCGCGCCTTGTGGCGTGATACCCAGGGCCGTGGCGATCCCCGCGGTCGAGATCGGCCCGCGGGTCTTCAGCAGTCGGAGAACCTCGTCGTCGCTTGCCGCCATCGCCCTGTTATCCTCAGCCCCCCAGCCTAATTTGGCAACAAATCAGTTGTCAAATTAGAAGGCGCGATTTAGAAACGATAGGGTTTCAAAAGGGGAGAGATCATGGAGTCCGCGGCCGCAGGCGCCGATCCTTACGCCGGAGAAGGCTGGCGCGAGATCCTGGGCCAGGGCCGCTGGGCGCCTTTCCTGCTGATCTGCTTCGGCATCTGGCTGCATGCGGCGGACGGGCTGATCGTGGTGACGACCATCCCCGCGATCGTCGCCGACATCGGCGGGATCGCCTGGACCGGCTGGGCCTTCGCGCTCTATCAGGTCGCCTCGATCGTCGCGGCGTCGCTGGGCGGCCTCATGGCCTTGCGCTTCGGCATCGGCCCGGCGACCGCCACCGCCAGTGCTCTCTTCACGCTCGGCTGCCTGCTCGATGCGATGGCGCCGGACATGGGTTTCTTCCTCATCGGCCGCCTGGTGCAGGGGCTCGGCGGCGGCGTGATGGTGGCGCTGTTCCACGTCGCCGTGACGCGCGTCTTTCCGGAGCGCCACTGGACCCGCATCTTCGCCTGGGTGTCCGCGGTCTGGGGCGTCTCGGCCCTGTTCGGGCCCTTGGTCGGCGGGCTCTTCGCCGAGGCCGGGCTCTGGCGCGACGCCTATTGGGCCTTCGGCGCGCAGGCGCTGGTGGTGGCGCTCTGCTCGCCCTTCCTCTTCGGCAACGTCGCGTCCTCAGCCCAGGGTCTCGAGCTGCGCGTGCCCTGGCGCGCGCTCGCCATGCTGGTGCCGGGCGTGCTCGGCATCGCCGTGGCCAGCGTGGTCGATTCCGTGAGCCTCGCGGCGCTGTCGGTCGCGATCGGGCTCGGCTTTCTGGCCCTCTTCTTCTATTTCGACCGGCGCGAACATTCGCCGCTGTTGCCGGAGCGATCCTTGTCCGCGGTTCCCGTGCGGTTCGGGTTGCTGATGGTGCTTTGCTTCTCGGTCGCGACCATCTCCTTCAGCGTCTATGGGCCGCTGCTGCTGGTGCAGCTGCATCACGTCACCCTGCTCGAGGCGGGCTACATGATCGCGATCGAATCCGTCGCCTGGAGCGTCACCGCGATGATGGTAGGTTGGGTCCGGCCCAAAGGCGAACCGCTTTGCATCAAGCTCGGGGCCAGCATGATCGCGCTCGGTTTGCTCGGTTTCGCGATCTCGGTGCCGCAAGGGCCGATCTGGGCCATCGCCGTTTCGGCCGGTTTGCAGGGTGGCGGCTTCGGCATGAGCTGGGCCTTCATCGCGCGCCGGGTGGCGTCGGGCGCGATCGAAGCCGAACGGGAGCGGGCCGCCGGCGCGTTGCCGACCACGCAGATGCTGAGCTACGCGATCGGCGCCGCCCTGGCCGCCATCATCGCCAATGGGCTGGGGCTGGAACTGGCGACACCCCAGGACCGGCTGCAAACAATCGGGTTCTGGATCTTCTGCGCCTTCCTGCCCGTGACCCTGCCGGGGTTCCGAGCCGCCTGGCGCCTGGCGCGATAGGCCTGGGTCTGCCCCAAAAGAGCGTCTCCCCTCGGTAACTTGACGTCCGGTCTTCCTTGGGCACGGAATGAGGGATCGCCGTCGGTCCGAGTCCGTTGCGCCCCCTGTGCCGGTGCCGCCCGACCGCCGGCCGGGCAGGAGAGGGCTCGTTCATGAACGCGGATTCCGGAAGGCTCGCGGCGCTGCGCCGCATCACCAACATCAAGACGGCGTCCTTCGTCCCCGACGACCGCTATGGCGCGCCGACTCCGGACTTCAACTGGCTGCCGCTCGATTTCGACAAGAAGACCGGCGACGGTTTCTTCCTGCTGCGGTTCGAGCCCGGCGCCCGTTCGCCGCCGCATGAGCATAGCCATGGCGAATCCTTCCTGATCATGGAAGGCGAGCTCCATGACAGCGACGGGACGATTTTCCGCCCTGGCGATTTCGTGCGCTACGAACCCGGCAGCAAACATTGGAGCGTGGCGCCGCAGGGCTGCGTGATCGCGGTGTTCTTGCGCGGCTATAACCGACGCCTCGAACCGGGCGAGAGCGAAGCCTGAGCCGGTCGGCGACAGCGCAATCGCGTCAGCAAAGGAAATGGCTGCATGAGCGTGACAACGACGGCTGACCTCCAGGCAGCCGCGAAACGATTCAGCCTGTTCGCCGCCGTCCTGCTGCTCACCTTGCTGAGCGTCGCACTGGGGCTGACAGAATCGGCCGAATGGTTCTGGCCGCTGCTGCTCCTGCTGCCCTTGCTGGCGATGGGAAGCTGGGACCTGGTGCAGCCCTCGCATTCGCTCATGCGCAACTATCCGCTGCTGGCGCATTTCCGCTGGCTGTTCGAAGCGCTGCGGCCCTACTTGCGCCAATATATCGTCGAGGACGATCACTCCGGGACACCCTACAGCCACGACGACCGCGCGCTGATCTATGCGCGCGCCAAGGGCCAGGAGGATCGCCAGCCCTTCGGCACCGAACTCGACGCCTATTCCAGCGCCTTCGAATGGATGACTCATTCGATCGCGCCCAAGCCGGTGGTGAAGGAGCCGTTCCACATCAAGGTCGGTGGCCACGACTGCAAGAAGCCCTATGGGGCAGCGATCCTCAACATCTCGGCGATGAGTTTCGGCTCGCTGGGGCCCAACGCGATCGAGGCGCTCAATTGGGGCGCCAAGCTCGGCGGCTTCTATCACGACACCGGCGAGGGCGGTATCAGCCGCTATCACCGCATCCATGGCGGCGACATCGTCTATGAGCTGGGCACCGGCTATTTCGGCGCGCGCAATCCGAACGGCAGCTTCAGCCCGGAGCGTTTCGCCGAGCAGGCGCAGAACGACCAGGTCCGGATGATCGAGATCAAGCTCAGCCAAGGTGCCAAGCCCGGCCATGGCGGTATTCTCCCCGCCGCCAAGGTTTCGGCCGAGATCTCCAATGCGCGCGGCGTGGCGATGGGCATCGATTGCGTCTCGCCCAGCCGCCACTCGGCCTTCTCGACCCCGGTCGAGATGATGGAGTTCATCGCCCAGCTGCGCGAGCTCTCCGGCGGCAAGCCGATCGGCTTCAAGCTCTGCATCGGCCATCCGACCGAGGTCTTCGCGCTGATCAAGGCGATGCTGAAGACGGGCATCAAGCCCGACTTCATCGTGGTGGATGGCAAGGAAGGCGGCACGGGGGCGGCACCCGCCGAGCTCTCGGACCATCTCGGCACGCCACTGCGCGAGGGCTTGATCCTGATGCGCAACGCGCTGGTAGGGGCGGGCCTGCGCAGCGAGATTCGGCTCGCCGCCAGCGGCAAGGTCGTCAGCGGATTCTCGATGGCGGTCAATCTGGCGATGGGAGCCGACTGGTGCAATGCGGCGCGCGCCTTCATGTTCTCGCTGGGCTGCGTCCAGTCGATGCGCTGCCACACCAATCGCTGTCCGACCGGCGTCACCACCAACGATCCGATCCTGCAGCGCGGCCTCGATGTGGCGCTCAAGGCGCGACGCGTGGCGGGTTTCCAGCACAACACGGTGGAGGCGCTGGCGGAGCTGGTGGCCGCCGCCGGCCTCGATCATCCGCAGGACCTGATGCCGCGCCATATCTGGCACCGGCTCAACCCGATCGAGGTGCGCACCCTCGACCGCATCTATAATTTCCTCGAGCCGGGCGTGCTGGTCTCGGCCCCCGACATGACGCCCTATGCCGACGAATGGCGCGCCGCCGACGAGGAGTCCTTCATCCCGCGCATGGATGTCGGCCCGCAGCGCGAGGGCGAGAGCGCGGCCTAGCGCGGCGGCGGCGTTCGAGGCGCTACTTTGAAGGCTCGGCCAGGAGCAGACCCAGCGGCTTGATCGGGCCGAGCGGGATCAGCTGGAACTCCATCATGCCGGCCTTGCCCAGCGGGAGTTTCTCCAGAAGCGCATGCGCTTCGGTAGGGTCGGTGAGGTTCATGACGAACACGACCCCGCTTTCATCCGTCTTGAAGTACCACTGGTCGATCTTCCCGGCGAGATAGAGGCGGGCCGTCTCGCGCATCTCGGAGGGCAGGATCGGGCCTCTCGCGCTCGGCGTCCCCTTCGCAGTCCAGTGACCGACCGCCAGGATCTTGGTCGTCGGGACGGCGGGTGGATGCCGGGCGGCGGCCGTCGCGCCGACATCCGGAATTGTCTCTTCTGACATAACATGGCCTTTGCTGAGTTGCCGACGAGCCGCCTCGCCCCGACCATGTCGGCGCGTTCAAGACTTGGCGTCTAGTCTCCGCTTGCTGCCATCAGACGTCAGGCGCGAGCGATGACTTCGTCCACCAGGCCCCAGGCGGTGCGGTTCATGTCCATGCAGTTGGGATTGTCGCCGGCGGCGCGCCTGCCCTCGGGCGATGCCCAGGCGGCGTCATAGGCGGCGCGGTCGGCGAACCAGAACTCGATCACCGCGTCCCAGGGCGGATCGCCTTCGATCTCGTCCGGCTCGACGAAATTCTGCACATAGCGGGCGACATGCGGGATGGCGACCGCGAGGGATCCGTGCACCTCGCGAAAATACGCGCGGAAACGCTCCCGCGACCATCCTTCGCGCCGGTAGCAGACCACGACAAGCTTGAGCATCGACGCTCCCTCGCCCCGGAAGGCGGCGGCGGATGAAGGCACCGCCGCCGGCAGCCTTCGCAGACTCTAATCTTGTGCTGAGACGATGGCGAGTCTACCCGGCCCTGTCGATCCCGTCATAGGCCTCATGGCCCTGATCGGTGCGGGTGCGGCGCAGCTCGGCGCTGCCGCTGCCCGCCGGCGGTTCCGGGAAGGGTTTGGGGTCGGCGAAGCGGCGGACGACATTCTCCGTGATCCGGGAGATGTTGTTCCGATAGCCGTCATGGGCGAGCGAGGCGGCCCAGCTGATCGATCCGGTCGAGAAGACGGCGCCGCCTTTCGGCGTCTCGAAGAACAGGAGGTCGGCGAAGCATTTCTCCGCTTCCTGGCCGTTGATGGTGGGGTGGTGGAAGGCCGTCTCTTCGGGCACCAGGTTGTACTGGCGCGTATGCCCTTCGGAACGCGCCACGATCAGGGCGTGGGCCGGCGTGCCGAGCCAGGGATCGGCGCGGTCGATCTCGGACCCCGCCGCACCCCCGCCGATGCTGCCGAAATCGCCGAGCACCTCCTCCTTGACGCCCTCGAAGATGAAACGGGCGCGCGGATCGTCGCTCTCGGGACGGCGGCGGTAATAAGAGGAATAGTCGAAGCCGGTGGCGACCGTGCCGAGCCCCACGAGCTTCTGCGGCGGGGTCGCCGCACGCCGCCACAGGCCGCTATATTCGCCCGTGAAGCTCATATAGCCCTCGCCGGGCTCGCTGTCCCAATAGCGGGCGCCGGTCTCGGCACGCCGCAGCTCGACCAGCCAGGGCTTCTGCGGATGGACCGCCGTGCGCCAGTAGAACCCGTTCCCGCCCAGATACATCAGGCGGCCGCCGGACGCGAGATAGCCGGTCATCGCGTCCCACATCGCGGTGGTCCAGTATTCGGGATGCGTTCCCGTGATCACGGTCTTGTAGCACGAGAGCCGGGGCAGTCCCTCCGCATGTACCGCATGGTCGGTGATCAGGTCGTAGGGCAGGCGGCGCGCCCCGAGCCAGTCGGTGATATGCGTATCGGCATTGAGGGCCCAGATCCTGTGCTTCACATGCATGCTGAAAAGGGGCCGCCGCGCACTCGAATAGAAGACACCATAGCCGTCGCAGTGACGGTCATAGGTCGAGAGCCCGAGCTCGCGATGCTCGTTCAGATAAAGATCAGACGCGTCATAGACCGCGACGGCGCCGTTCTTCATCTCCATGTTCGGGTCGTCGAAGTCGTAATGCTCGTTGGAGTAGGCGACATAGGTGACGGTGGAGGCGAGGAAGGCGATGTCCGCGTGGCTCTCGCCGCTATGTTCCTCCACGAAGAAGACGATGTAATGCTCGGCGTCCTTGGCCGTGAGCTTGGCCGCATAAATGCCGCTGGCGAGGTCGCGCGGCAGGTCGAAGGAGAAGCTTTCATGCCAGGCGCAGTCTTCCAGGTCGTCGTCATGGAAATGCACGGCGCAATAATGCGCGGGCTTCTCCGAGAATCTCTGCGAGCTGCCGTCCCATCGGGCCCCGGTCACGCCGCGCGCCGGCAGATTGACGAGCTCGCCATGAAGGCCGCCGACCTGTTCCATGATCCGCGAGGCGGCGAAGTCATGGCTGAAATCCCACAGCGCGGCCGGCTTCGAGACGCGCTCGGCGGCATCGCGGTAGGCCTCGATATCCGCCGCGGACGGAATCCGCGCCAGCAGGACCGGGCTTTCGAGGCGCCCGTTGAAGAAGCCCGTCATCTTCGGCGCCGCGTCCCGGCCGGTCCAGCGGGCGGCGAAAGTCAGCGGCAGGGAGCCTGGCCGATCCGCCAGCCGCGGCCCCTGGCCCGTCGCCTCCATCGGATCCGCGCCGAAGCCATGCGGATCGACGGATTTCGCTATCAAGGTCATCTGGCCACTATCGCCCGCGAGCCCGATGGCGACGGTGGTCCAGTGCCGGGCGGGCAGGGCCCGCGGCAGCACCAGTCGCGCCGTGGCGCCAGTACCATCGCCGGCCTCCAGGGTGAGACGCGACCGCTCGTCGATCCCGAGCCTGAAGCCGAGCTTCCGGGCCTCGTCCCAGCGCGCGAGCAGCGTCTGGTCGCCCTTGGTGGGGGTCGTCGCGAAAACATTGAAGACGAAGCCGAGGTCCGGGCTCGCCAGGGCCGGACCCGGTGGCACGGTCATGAAGGAGCCGATTTCCGTGCCCTGCGTCTCGCCAGGGATGGTGCCTTCGTGGCAACCCTCGATGGTCGCTTCCTTGAAGCCAGGGCCATTGTCCCGTGGATCGCCGCAGACGATCCGGACGAGAGCCGCGTCGAAGGCGGCAATCCCGTCGGTCGACACCATGAAGCGCGCCTTCTCGCCCGGGCGATAGATGAGCGCCGCCGGATAGCCGATGATCTTCATTCCGCGTCTGCCGAGTTGGGAAGAGGTGAGCCCGTGAGCTGATGCCAGCGAATCTTGAGGATCTCCCACTCGGCCCGCTTGGGATCGGTGAAGATCCGGTCATCGATGAACCGGACGGGGTCGCCGCGATGCTCGCCCAGGCGCGCCAGTCGCCAGGATTTCGCATCGATCGCGACGATGACCTCACGGCCGGCGAGCGGCACCAGGCGCAGCCGGTTCAGCACCCGGCGCAGCTCCAGGGAGAAATCCTTCCGCTCCTTGCGCAGGAATTCGGGCAGGAGCTTCCCGTCTTCAGGTGTCAGTTGATACATCGCGCGTTCTCGTGGTGATGGCCCGACCGGTCACTGGTTTGATGCATCTATGCTGGAATTTCCCCACCCATATCTTTCCCGTCTTGTCCGTCCCGCTTGGCGCCGTCTGATCCGCCCCGGATAGCTGGTCCACT